>NZ_JBFUBG010000236.1:0-2063 GCF_056405875.1 Rhizobium sp. P1_E6
ATTGTAGCGAACGCGGTTGCCATTCGGGTTGATCACTGACGTCAGTAGATACCGTCCGTAAAAGGTCGGATAGGTGTCGATATTATCGGGAGGATTGATGCCCGCGATGTCCACGACCGATGTGAATTTCGAAACAACGCCGTTTCGATCCGTCACAGTCCAAGAATTACTGGGTCGATCGTAGACTATGCGCTGAAAGTTTTGATGCTCAGCAGCATGGGTGGCGCCGGGAAAGCAGGAGACCGTGGCAGAGCATGAAACCAGAGGTTCACCATTCAGCAGATAGATATCGTCCGCATCCCAAGCGGGAACCCCGTTTCCGGGTGTGGCGCGTTCGATGACGTCAAAACCATCGATACCCCATCCGTAACCCAGCCAGCCCTGATAGAGACCGCCTAGCCGTGATTTGCGCGCAGAATCGTAACGAAGTTTGAGCTTGGGGGCRATATCGTGATAGGCAGGCGCTTCGATGTCGATCACCTGCGTGAACGAACCATTGCTTGTAATTTCGGGGATCGAGGGCTTCTCCGGCGCATTGACAGCGGGGGCAGCTGGTTCGACAGCGGCAAGTGCAGTCGCAGCACCCAGGTTTTTGGCCTTGCCAGAACCGTTCATCTCACTACCGGCACCATCAGTCTTGTCGTTTTTGTCGGCCCCGCTGCCAACCGATACAGGATTAGTCGCCGTCGCTTCATCTTGGTCGTCGGCACGTGTCGTGGACTTCGCGTCCGTACCATTACCAAGGCCGGCGCCAATGTCAGTGGTGCGGTCGACCGCCATGTCGAGCGTGGTGGAGRCAGCGCCATCGCCAGCGGGCTTGGTCTGACCGGCCGCCTTCGACTGGGTGTCGACCCCAGCCGTGCTGATCGCCGCGCCATTGCCAAGTCCCGAACCRGACTTGGCCGGCTCCTGCGCAYTCCCAGCACTTGCGACAACACATAGAGCCACCGCGGCTAGAAAAGCCGCGGCAYYAAACCGAAWWTGAAACATGAAGTCCCCACAACCCCGAATCGAAATATATTTTCAGGTTAAGCGGGYAATTTTGAGTTTTGCAATCCCATTCTCACGGATCTTGCCAGACTTTCCTGGGCTCCTCAAACGCCGCATGTCAAAACAAAGGGATAACCGAGGCACTGATCACACGCCCAATTAGAGCGACATCTTGCTAGCCGAAATGCAGAAAACAACAACCTTAGGTTGCAGTTATTCAAATTATGTGCGGCATATTTGGTTGCGTTGGCAATCTCAGCGGGTGTCTTCTAATTGCCGATGCTCTTCAGCGAAACCGATAAATAATGTCTCTATGGCGCCATTGGTGAGATCGAGTACTCCTCGATTCTATATTCTGGTAACAATGGTTCATTTCTGAATATCTTGCCATGCAAGAACAACGAATATGGGTATGAGCCAGATACAACGTGAACGCTTTCCCCGTTCTCTATATGAATTTTGATGCCAGACTCTGATAATACTTTTTCATTCTTGTATATTAGCTTCTCAACGTTGATTATTTTTTTCTCTTTAGAAAAATCATATGCAACAATATCAAGCCCATCATAGGAAATGTTCTCGTTTATATTAAAGTGCAGTGAACCTATTTCAAAACGATCTTCGACTCCATTCATAATTGAATTTATTGAAATAGACGAGCCGTCACTATGGTGAACCACAATCTTGATCGGACCAGGCACTGAAACATAAAGTAATCTAAAGCCGGTGATTGGCTTTTGGAGTTCAGCCAATATTGCTTCGGGAGCCATCCCGAGAAAAGGGAAATTTTTCATCTCAAATCCTCAATAATGAAGGGTTTCATGCGGTTTTTGTCCATTAGCAGGGATGTCTATTCTCCCCTCTGGTCGCTTTGCGATGCCGTTGTCACCTATTTGAGTTCCGGGAGGATATCCGCTGCTTGCAGGAGCGGACCCACTCTTTCCCCCTGTGAGCTTGTCAAAATCCTTGTCGATATTCCCCGTCCCACCCTTCGAGGGATCAAGGGGACCGCTGTTGTGCCGATTGCCCCGTGCCCCAGCCTTGCTGTCCTGGGTCCCGACTAAGTCTTGAGG
>NZ_JBFUBG010000237.1:0-2024 GCF_056405875.1 Rhizobium sp. P1_E6
CGATTGATGCGCTCGATCGTCCAGTCGGCAAAACGACGATGAGAGGATGGCATGTGCTCCGGTGTCGTCGTGTGCTTGCCATTGCCGCTCGAGCGTCTGTGGGCGGCGATCCGTTCACCTTTGTGGAAGATCTCGATCGTATTGGCCGTGATCCGCGTCTCGACCTGCTCACGGGCAAAGCGATAGGGTACGGAGTAAAAGTGCTTGTCGATGTCGACATGATAATCGAGACCGGCGCGGCGGATCTTCCATTCAGCAAAGACATACCGCTCGACTGGAAGCGGTCGCAGAGCTGGGTAATCAAGCTCATCGAACAACTGCCGTCTTGTGCGCCCGACGCGGCGTAGAACACGCCGCTCGTTCAAATCGGCGAGCAGTTCGACGATTGCCGCGTTGACGTCGCCAAGACTGTAGAAGATGCGATGGCGCAGCCGCCCCAGCAACCAGCGTTCGACAATGCGAACCGCGGCTTCGACTTTCGCCTTATCGCGCGGACGACGCGGCCGTGTCGGCAAAACGGCACTACCGTAATGAGCCGCCATGCCGGTGTAGGTGCGGTTGACCTGCGGATCAAAATGGCATGCCTTGATGACGGCAACCTTGGCATTGTCCGGGACGAGCAATGCCGGAGCCCCGCCCAAAGCCTCAAGCGCCAGCAGATGGCATTCGATCCAGTCTGGAAGCGTTTCGCTCCAGCGGGYATGCGCAAACGAAAGGCTCGATGCCCCGAGCACCGCAACGAACAGATGGGCCTGCCGCGTTTTCCCCGACAGCCGATCGATGACCACCGTGACCGTGTCGCCAGCATAGTCAACAAAGAGCTTTTCGCCAGCCGCATGGTCCTGGCGCATCGTCACCGGCAACTTCAGGGCCCAGCTACGATAAAGATCGCAGTAGCGGCTATAGCGATATCCGTCAGGATGAAGGCCGATATATTCGTCCCAGAGGATCTGCAGCGTCACATGCTTGCGTTTCAGCTCGAGATGAACCTGCGCCCAATCCGGCTCGGCGCTGCGACGGTGTCCCGTCTTCGTGCCTGCGGCCTTGTATAGAGCCGCCTCAAGTGTCGCGTCGCTGATATCCTCCCCAAGTGGCCAGGACAAGCCTGCGATCTCGACACGGCGTAGCGTCTCGCGCACCGTCGAGGGAGCCGCACCGACCCGCAACGCAATCGACTTGTGACCAAGCCCATCTTCAAATCTGTATCTCAAAATCTCGCGGACACGCCGCATCTTTAGTCTCTCCGCCGGCATCGCGTTCCTTCCTCTCAGCGCAACTGAAAGGTCGAACGTCTCACCAGCAGGACACCTCCACAAACGCCGCCATAAGGGGGCGGCATCATCTTGGAACAAGGGGGCGGTTAATTCTCGGAATTGGGGGGCGGCATCATTTCGGAATCAGGGGGCGACATGCCTCGGAATTTGCACTACGAGGCGCAGTTGGCGGAATAGGTTTGCAAAAGCATCGCATCATGCGCGTTTGCTGAGGGCGTCGCGCGGAAAGCCGGCAGCGAGATGGTCGATGAGAGCGCGGACTGCAGGGGACAGACCGCGCCTCGTCGCCACAGGCGCTGACCTTACTGCGTGAACCCAAGGCTGATGTTGAACGCTACGATGGTTTGCGCCTGCGGACCGCGGGAGGCCGTCATGCGTCATGATCCCGCAAGTGCTGCCGTCGTCATCATGCTGCGTACCCTGAAGATGTATGGCATGGCCCAAGCCGTCACAGACCTGATTGAGCAAGGGGCTCCAGCCTTCGATGCGGCCGTGCCCATCCTGTCCCAGTTACTGAAAGCCGAAATGGCCGCGCGCGAGGTGCGCTCGATCGCCTACCACATGAAGGCTGCTCGCTTTCCGGCCTACAAGGACATCTCCGGGTTCGACTTCGCAGCCAGCGAGATCAACGAGGCGACGGTGCGCCAACTGCACCGATGCGAGTTCATGGACGGAGCGCAGAATATCGTGCTCGTCGGTGGGCCGGGCACGGGGAAAACACATGTTGCGACCGCCCTCGGTGTCCAGGCG
>NZ_JBFUBG010000238.1:0-2006 GCF_056405875.1 Rhizobium sp. P1_E6
CTGCGGGTAGAGGGCGCGGTAACGGCAGGTGACCGGCGCACCCTGGGCGAGCTTCGTGAAGCTGTCGATCAGGAAGGAGGTGTTGCGCTCGTAAAGCTCTGTCAAAGCTTCGACGGCTTTTACCGGATCATCGAAGGTTTGCGGCTCGAAAGGGGGAGGCGACGAAATGTCGAAAGCGGACAGGGGAGAGATTCGTTTGCTCATGGTGCATTATAGAGAGTTGTTTTTAACAAGCAAACGACGGGCGAAGGCTGAGCCTCAGATATTTTCCCGATATCAGCGGATGACGGTGCAGTAACCGCCGCTGCTTTCCAGGCAGGTATAGTTCGCGCCGAAATGCGACTGCAATGCACCGCCGCCGCCAGTACGCACGATAACTGCCGAAAACGAGATCGCGAAGATCGCCGCAAACAGCGTTATGATTGTAAACCGTCTCGCCAGAATGAACACGTCCACGTCCTTACCCCCGATATACGCACTTCATGGTGCTCTTTTGCCATGATGTGGCTGAACGGGTGCTGAGATGGCGGTTCATTTGGCGTTCAGTTTCCGAGGCCGGCTAAGGTCCTCAGAGGCTGGCTCACTGTCTCAGAGACGGGTCCAGGTCTGCGACTTGCAGAGGACATTCAGCACGCAGCCTTTCAGCTTGAGAGATCTGCCGGAAACGCTGCCCGAGCCGCTGTAGATCTTGTCGTCGGCGGGATCGGTGATCTCACCGCTATAGCTGCCGCCGGTGCCGGCTAGCGTGCCGATCTTCTTGCCGGCATATTTGCCCGACTTGAGTGTGATGCAGTATCCCCCACCACAGGGGCCGATCGCTGCCGTGTCGCCGGCGACCGTCTTCCAGTTGCCGACGATCGGTTCTTCCGCCTGTGCAAGGCCTGCCACAAGTGCCAGCGCGCCGGCGAGAACGAGGGTACGGATCATCTCTTTCCTCCATGAGATACGAAATGGCGCGAAAATAACTGACGCGAACGTAAAGGTAAATATCCCGTCGAAAGCGCCTGAAATGCAGCCTTCGGCATCCGTTTTTTCTGCCGGTGGCCTGATCGATGCTGATTTCAGGGTAAACAAATCCTCAATTTCCAAATCCTAATTTTTCGTAAAAGGCGCGCAAAAATCCTTAATTCGCAGGGATTCCGATGTTTAACAAAAACCCAATTTTACCAAGCATTTGCACTTTGTTTGCGTCAAATTAATCATGCATTTTAGGCGTTTTTTGAAAGCCGTTTGGCATAGTGAACCCATCAAACGAGCGGGGCAAACCCGCCGGACCGGCAAGGCCGAAAGCCACACAAGATGGCAAGGCCCAAAGGTAAAACAGGGTACGTCTAAACAGGCTAACAGGGATAGAACCGATGGCACGCTTTGAAATGCACAATGCTGAAATGGCCACCATGGGTGGCGACAACAACAGCGCCGATGTCTTCTGCGAAATGGGTCTGATGTATGCGACCGGCCGTGGTTGCGAGATCGATCTCGTCTCTGCCCACAAGTGGCTGAACATCGCCGCAATCAAGGGCAACGACCGTGCCGCCGAGCTGCGCGCCGATGTCGCCGCTTCGATGAGCAAGATGCAGCTTGCATCCGCGCTCCGTGCCGCCCGCGAATGGATGACGATCCACTAGGGAACGTCGCCACACGACAATTCGAAATAACAACCTCAAAAGAGGGGAGCTGGCGGGGCGCTTTGGACGGGGCCGACGCCGGGAGAAGGAAACCGCGACCGGCAACACCCGCCGGCCGCGGTTCACCCGTTTTTGGGTTTCTGTTGTCAGGCGAGTTTTTTCAAGACCAGTGGCAGCGCCGCTTCGAGCCGCGCCATATCGGCTTCCGGCCCGACGCTGACACGAATGCAGCGGTTCAGCGGCACGACACCCGGCATGCGGATGAAGACGCCACGCTCCATCAGCCCGTCCACGACGGCCCGCGCATGGGTGCCGTCGCGTCCGGCATCGATCGCCACGAAATTCGTGGCCGACGGCAGCGGCTGCAGGCTGTTCCTC
>NZ_JBFUBG010000239.1:0-1926 GCF_056405875.1 Rhizobium sp. P1_E6
GCCTACGCCGGTTGCCTTCTCACCCTTGCCGTCATCGACGCAATATGGCTCGGCATTGTGGCCCGCAGCTTCTACCGCGATCAGCTCGGCGAACTGATGTTGCCGTCACCGAATATTGCCATTGCAGCCCTCTTCTATCTGCTCTTCACGGTTGCGATTGTGATACTTGCGGTCTTGCCGGCGCTCTCCAGCAGCTCGATCGGAACGGCGCTTCTCTATGGTGCCATTTTGGGACTGGCGGCTTACGGCACCTATGACATCACAAATTTGTCGACACTTAAGAACTGGCCGCTCGCCATGAGCCTGGTGGACATGGTCTGGGGCACGTTTCTGACGGCACTTAGTGCTGTTGGAGGCTATTGCGCGGCAAGATTTTTCGCCTGAGCGGCGCTGTCATATTCCCAAGAGAGTACAATAGATGTGCCGCTAACGCACAAATTTCAAACTCGGTAAAATTGTAGTTTTATATTTGACGAATGTGAAAAACATTCGTGTGAGCCTCTCCGTAGAACAGCCCGAAATTTGAACTGTCTGACGGAGAATGCGAAATGGAAATGCTCCGCGCAACGCACCTCGCCACGGTGAAGTCGGCTGTCTACGACATTCGGTGGGAGGAGTTCAACGTCAAACGACCGGCCCGTATCGTGGCCGTTCGCCCCTGTCTGACCGGGATTTCGATGCGGAGTGCCGAAATCCTCGACATTTCCCAGGGCGGCGCGACCTTCGTCGTGTCGACTACGGCCGGCCTGCCCAAACACTATTACCTGAACATTCTGGGGCTTGCCTACCGCATCGGCTGTGCCGAGGTCTACCGCCATCATGAACGCATCGGTGTTCGTTTCATCAACATCATCGATCCGGACGTTCTACGCAAGGTAGTGCGGGCCGATTTCATGATCGGCAATACGGAAGCGATCGACGCGCGCCGCAACGGCAGCCGCGTCTGAGCCGAACGAGAAATAATCTTGCTTGCCTTGGCGAAGCGAGAGCCTATTCTTGCGCGGCTTTTTCAACAATTCCGGGAAATTGCCATCGCATGTCTGCCTTCTCGCGCTTCACGCCGCTTGCCGGCGCCTTGCCTTCCACCGTTCCTTTCGTCGGGCCCGAGGCCATCGAGCGCCAGCGCGGCCTGAAGGTCGAAGCACGTATCGGCGCAAATGAAAACGGCTTCGGCCCGGCTCCCTCGGTCATTGCCGCCATGCGGGAACAGGCCGGCGATATCTGGAAATATAACGATCCGGAAAACTACGTGCTGCGCGAAGCGCTCGCCGCCCATCTCGGTGTGACACCGGCCAATATCGCCGTCGGCGGCGGCATCGACGAGTTGCTCGGCCAGATCGTGCGGCTGGTCATCGAGCCCGGCGGCGCCGTGGTCACGTCCTTCGGCGCCTATCCGACCTTCAATTTCCACGTGAACGGTTTCGGCGGCCGGCTGGTCACCGTTCCCTATGCCGGCGACCGCGAGGATCTCGACGCTCTGCTCGATGCAGTCAAGCGGGAGAACGCGCCGCTCGTCTATTTCGCCAATCCCGATAATCCGATGGGAAGCTGGTGGGATGCCGACAAGATCGTCGCCTTTGCGCGCGCCCTGCCGGAAACCTGCATGATGATCCTCGACGAAGCCTACAGCGAGACCGGTCCGGCCTCCGCCGTTCCCTCGATCGATTCCCTTATCGACCTGCCGAACATCGTTCGCACCCGCACATTCTCCAAGGCCTACGGGCTTGCCGGTGCCCGCGTCGGCTATGTCATCTCGACGCCGGGCACCGCGCAGGCCTTCGACAAGATCCGCAACCATTTCGGCATGAACCGCCTTGCGACGGTCGCCGCACTCGCAGCCCTCAAGGATCAGGCTTACCTTTCCGAAGTGATCGGAAAGATCCATGCCGCACGCGACAGGATCGCTGATATTGCCAGGAGGAACAG
>NZ_JBFUBG010000240.1:0-1903 GCF_056405875.1 Rhizobium sp. P1_E6
GACGATGACGAGCGAATTGATGTCGGTCGTCGAGCGGGCAGGGGGGCGCACCAGCTACGACTGGATGCGCTACCTCGTCACCCGCTTCGAGCCCAATGACGGCCCGCAGAGTCAGATGACCGGCTTCATGCGGGCGATCTTCGGCAATCGCATGCTGCAGAACGCGATGCTGAAGTCCACCGCCATCGCTGATGCCGGCGTGACCAAGCAGACGCTCTATGAGGTTGATCGCGCGCAGTTCACACGCGGCACCTATGACCGGGCGCTGGAATCGATGAACCTCGTCAATGGCGAAATCGAAGCGCATATCCGCTCGACCTGGGGGAGGAAGTAGCTGAATGACGCGCAAGAACCTCATCGAAGTCTCAAATCCCAACCAGGCTCGGCCGGAGACGCCCTCGGTCGCACCGCGCGACAGCCGGCCGATTGCCGGCTTCATTCCGCAAACGCGGGCCGGCGGCCCCGTCGGCGGCATTACCAAGACGCTCGGCAACATCACCGAAAAGGTCGAGCGCGCCAACGATCTGGAACGTCAGCTCGCCGAGGGCCAGACGATCGTCGAACTCGATACGGCGCTCGTCGATGCCTCCTTCGTCGCCGACCGCCTCGAGGTCGATGCCGACGAACTTGCACAGTTGACGGGACAGATCCGCGAGCACGGCCAGCAGGTGCCGATCCTGGTGCGTCCGCATCCCGACGCCAAGGGTCGTTATCAGGTCGCATTCGGTCATCGCCGCCTTGCCGCAACCAAGACGCTCGGCATCAAGGTCAAGGCGATCGTTCGCGCGCTCACCGACGATCAGCTCGTCGTCAGCCAGGGCCAGGAAAACAATGCCCGCACGGACCTCTCCTACATCGAACGGGCGCTCTTTGCGCATCGCCTTGAGGAAAGGGGATTTGGCAGTGACGTCGTCATGGCAGCCCTCAACGTCGATAAGGCMGCGCTTTCGCGCATGCGCATCATAACCCGCCAGGCGCCATTTGCGCTCATCAGCGCCATTGGTTCGGCACCGGAGATCGGCCGCAGGCGCTGGCTGGAATTGGGCGAGCATCTGGAAAAGGCCGATATCGATGCACTCATGACCATGTTGTCCGCGGACAACCTTCGCCAGATGTCGAGCAATGACCGGTTCCACAGGGCCTTCGCCTTCGTGACGAAGAAAGAGACCGATGCGAAGGCGTCCGCGGCATCCACTCAGATTGCCGACCTTCCGGTGAAGTTCAAGCGCACGCCGGCGACCGCGACCTTCGTCTTCGACAGCAAGGCCGCGCCCGGTTTCGATGAATTCGTGCAGGAGAGGCTGAAGCGCCTCTATGCGGAATACCAGCAGGACAGAGGAGCTTAGCAAAGCAAAAGAAAAAGGCCCCCAAACGTTTCCGTCGTGGAAGCCTCTCTCATCTGTAGCAACTTGAGAATCGCATTTCCACGAATCGCCGTCAAGAGTTTTTAGACGTCAGTTTGGCGAGCAGGTTTCTTTTGCCTGAGACAAGGTGAAGGAAAATGGAGAGTGGAAGTGTGACGACGCCCTTTGGGCGGCGGCCGATGACGCTTGCGCTGGTGCGCCGGCAGGTACAGACGGCCGAGTTTAAAGCAGACCGGAGCGTCGACAAGTGGAAGGTGTTTCGGGACGCATCCGAGGCACGCGAGCGGCTGGGCCTGCAGGACCGCAGCCTTGCCGTGCTCGATGCGCTCCTGAGCTTTTATCCCGAAAACGCGCTTGCGTCGGGCGCCAAGATGGTGGTGTTTCCGTCCAATGCCCAGCTGGCGGTGCGCGCCCATGGCATTGCCGGCGCCACGCTTCGCCGGCATATCGCGCTCCTCGTCGAGGCGGGGCTGATCGTGCGCAAGGACAGCGCCAACGGCAAACGCTACGCCCGCAAGGACAAATCCGGCGCGATCGAT
>NZ_JBFUBG010000241.1:0-1899 GCF_056405875.1 Rhizobium sp. P1_E6
CGAGCGGGTGCCGTGATTGTCCATCCGTCGCTCCGAGCACATGTGCCGTCTCACACGATCGCTATTCGATCTGCAGAACCATATGCTGCTTGGGCTCGCGTTTGTCTCCTTTTTCATCCCGATGTGGAAAGCGTGCCAGGCATTCATCCCACTGCTTTCATAGACCCTCTCGCCATTGTCGACGCCTCAGCAAGTATCGGGCCACTTGTGGTGGTGAAGGCTGGAGCCTCGATCGGCTGCCGCGCGCGAATTGAGGCGGGCGCGATTATTCAAAATGGAGTTGTCATCGGGTCCGACTGCGTTATCGGAGCAGGCGCGAGCCTCAGCCACGCGATCCTTGGATCGCGCGTACACATCGGACCTGGTTGCCGAATTGGCCAGGAGGGATTTGGCTTTGCTAGCACAGAAAGTGGCTTTCTCGCGATTCCGCAATTAGGCCGTGTGCTCATTGAGGATGACGTGAGGGTTGGCGCAAACACCGCGGTTGATCGCGGGTCAGCCAGGGACACCATAATCGGCGCGGGCACATGGATCGATAATCTTGTTCAGATTGCCCATAACGTTACGATTGGTCGGCACTGCATTATTGTGGCGCAAGTCGGCATCGCAGGCTCAACACAGATCGGGGATTTTGTTCGCCTGGGCGGACAAGCCGCGATCGCCGGCCATGTGGAAGTTGGCGCTCGTGCAAGCATCGGCGCACAGGCCGGAGTCATCGGGAATGTGCCACCAGGTGCTAAGTTGCTCGGGAGTCCGGCACAGCCAAAGCGCGATTTTCTCAAGCAAATGGCCAAACTTAGACAGACTATCAAACCACGAGTGGCGTGAATTCTTGGTAACCGAGGTTCCAGAGCACCTTCCTTCGTGGGGTCAGAACAAGAGCAGTYCGAAATCGTACGCSGCYTTTATCAACCAAAGACAGCAAATCACTTGTAAGATAGCATCTCTCATGCGATTCTTTGGTCGGTCCCGAAGGAGATGATTATGTCTGAAATGATGCTGGTAACGCTTTCCAATATTCGGACAGTTGAAGATATGGTCGCCGCGTTCCGGGACGAAGAGCATTGCCGTCGTTTGCTGGAAAGCATGGTATGACCGGATGGCAGGGTCTGCCCGGCCTGTGGTTACAAACGCTCGATCGCGATAGCTGGCCGCGACGTGGGCAAGCGTCGCGCGCGGCCGGGCCTCTATCAGTGCTCCAGCGGTGATTGCCGGTTCCAGTTCACGGTGACAACACACACGCCCCTGCATGCCACGAAACTTCCCTTGAGCGTGTGGCTCAAGGCGATGTGGCTGTTGCTGCAGTCGGACAAAGGCTTGTCCTCGGTCCGTCTCGCCGAGACACTCGGGGTGAGCCAACCAACGGCCTGGCGGATCGGTCACGCCCTCCGTCTCATGGTGGCGCGCGAAAACATACTCGACGGCACGGTGGAGATTGATCATTTCTACCTCGGTGGCAGGCCACGAAAGCGGCCTGATGAACCGCCACCGGGGCGAGTCCGCAAAGGTCAGGCAAAGACGGAGAAGACGCCGGTCATGGCGATCGTGCAGCGACCGGCAGACATCACCCCCGGTTCGACCGCAGGCGATGCCCGTGCCGCCGTCGTTACCGGCCTGTCGTTGCGTGCTGCTGTGGGCGCAATTGCAACGCAAGTTGAGCTTCAGGCGCATTTGATGAGTGACGAGGCAAAGGCATTCATGGCTATTGGCGACAGCTTTGCCGCACACGAGACGGTCAACCACTCCAACCGCGAATATGTCCGTGATGCCGTCCACGTCAATTCAGTTGAAGGGTTCAATGCTCGGGTCCGCCGAACCATCGCAGGTGTCTTTCATCACATCAGTCCGGAACTTGCCGATTTGTACTTCCATGAAATCGGCTTCCGCTGGTCCCAACGT
>NZ_JBFUBG010000242.1:0-1869 GCF_056405875.1 Rhizobium sp. P1_E6
GACCAGGACGGCGCGCCCGTGGGCACGCACGAAACTGTCGGCAAGCGTCAGTGCGTAAAGGAAACCGCAACAGGCGCCAGCAAGATCAACGGCGCCCGAGTTTCCCAGCCCCAGTTGTCGGGCAAGCAGCGGCGCCGAGGGCGGCAGAAGGTGATCGGGCGTCGATGTTGCAAGCAATGTCAACGCAACATCGTCTCGGCCGATTGCGGCATCCTCGATCGCCAAGCGACCGGCCTTGGCGGCGAGGCCGCTCAGCGTCTCGTCATCGTCCGCCCAGTAGCGCGTGCGAATGCCGGTTCTGCGTTCGATCCAGCCTGCCTCAAGGCCGAAGCTGGCCTCTATCTCGGCGTTGTCAACGCATCGCGCCGGTACGGCATGACCAAAACCGGCCATTCGCGACGATTCTGCCCGCATGATCAGGCCTTTCCTAGAACGATGGAGGAAACCTCATCGATTGCCTCATAGGTGCGCGCGATTTCATCTTCCGTCACGCAATAGGGCGGCATCAGGTAAATGACGTTGCCCAGCGGCCGCAGGAGCAGGCCCCGCTCGCGGAACAATCGCCGCATTGCCGGGCCGACATCGGCAAGGTATCCGTCCGAGGGAACGACGAGATCGAGCGCCGTGATTGTCCCGATCTGCCGGCTATTGGAAAAGCGCCGGTCGTCCTCGAAGCGGGCCAGGTGCCGTCGCTGGGCAGCTTCCAGCGCTCCTATGCGGTCGCGCACCGGTTCTTTATCCCAGACGCCGAGATTGGCGACCCCGGCCGCGCAAGCGATCGGATTTGCCGTGTAGGAACTCGAATGGAAGAACGTCTTGCGCCGGTCGCTAGAAAGATGCGCATCGAAGATCGCGCTGCCGCACAAGGTTGCGGCCAGTGGGACAGCGCCGCCGGTTAATCCCTTGGACAGGCAGAGGATATCAGGCGTGATACCGGCCTGCTCGCAGGCAAAGATCGTTCCGGTCCGCCCCCAACCGGTCATTACCTCATCAGCAATCAGCAGGCAGCCGTAACGTTCGGAAATCTCCTTTAGTGCACGCAGCACGCCGGCATCATAGATCTTCATGCCCCCGGCCCCTAACACGAGTGGCTCGATCAGCAAGGCCGCAACCCGGCCGGAGCGGCAGAAACGCTCAAACATGTCGAGCGTGCGTTCTTCCTCTCCGGCGATCGGAAAGCTAAGCCGGTCGACGCCGAACAGCAGCGGCTCGTAGGCGGCATTGAAGATGCCGCGCTCTCCTGCCGACATCGTGCCGATCGTGTCACCGTGGTAGCTGTGTTCCAAAACAACGATGCGATCGCGTCCTTCTCCATGATTATGGAAAAAGCCAAGCGCCATCTTGAGCGCCACCTCGACAGAGGTCGAGCCGCTGTCGGAATAGAAGACATGTTTTAGCCCGGCCGGGGCGATCTGGATGAGGCCCGCCGCCAATATTTCGGCAGGTTCGTGCGAAAATTCCGCAAATATGATCTGGTCGAAGCGCTGGGTCGCGTCACGGATCGCATCCATGATCGGCCGGTGCCGATGACCATGTGTGATGACCCACCAGGACGAGATCATGTCCAGATAGGCCCGGCTCTGCTCGTCGAACAGATAGGCACCTTCCGTCGAGGCAATGCGCTCCATCCGGGGTTCCAGCGCGTGCTGCGTGAACGGGTGCCAGACGGGCGAGGGTTTCATGAGGTCATCTCCGAAAATGACGCGCGATCGAAGCCGCGTTCAAAAGCCTCGAGCAGATATGCGGGACTGAGATGCGGAAGCGATGCGAGACGGCCAAGCCGTCTGACCTTGCCGAACCTGGCGATAATGCGCTGTGTTTCGATATTCTCGTCGCCGATGAAGGCAACGCCAAGGAGCGGTATCCCGC
>NZ_JBFUBG010000243.1:0-1863 GCF_056405875.1 Rhizobium sp. P1_E6
CAATCAACTATCGCACATTTGTAAAATATGAGCGCAAGGAACGGCCGACTGATTTTGCGCATTCGGCCGTTCCTTGCGCTGCCGCTATCGTGCTGGCCGCTAAACAATTGATTCCAGTGGAAGGCGCACATATTTGATGGCGCGCCGATAGTAAGTGTAGGCCACGTGAAGGGCGCCGTCCGGTCCCTCTATTATCGAGGGATAGGAGAACTCACGGTTGATCATATCCTTCGAATTGTTGCTCAGGCAGTAGCCGTCGCCGGTGTCGAGATCGATTTTGCGCTCAAAACTGCCGTTTTCATCAACGGAAATGGCGAGGCTGAGTGGCGCGCGCGGGACACCCCAGACGGCTTTTCTCGCCGTCGTGTCGGGCGTTTCAGCGACGGGCGCCTTGTCGCTGTCGATCTCGTCATAGAGCGACTGGCGCCGCGCATCCGATGTAGCAGCACTGCTATGATTGTAAACCATTGCAATTCTTCGATCTTTCAAGCCTATGGCCTGGATTGAGGAATTGTTGTTGGGTAGATTGGTCTGCTCCGGCACGCTCCAACTCTCACCCTGATCGGCGGATAGTGAGGCACGGATATTCTCCGAGAAACGATCCCGAAAGAAGGCGATCATCCTGTCGTCATCGAGGGGCACGATATTCATGTGCACGGCGCCGAGGCTGCCTTCTATCTCCCTCATTTGCCAGCTTCTCCCGGCATCACGAGAGATCAATACGCCTGCCGTGTCGGCATCGCCGCTCCAGCGCTGGCCAGGCAGGCTGATGCAGCGGAAGACCGGAAGCAGCCAGTCACCTTTGCCGTTGACGATAACGGGCTGGCGCACGAAAGTGCCGGGCAGATCGCAGAGGATGGTAGGCGCCGCAAAGCTCTTGCCGCCATCTTCGGAAATCCGACATTTGACAACTGCACCGTCTTGATCACCTGATGTCTGCGAGGTGTAGAGCAGCCAGACGCGGCCGTCCGGTGCGTTGAAAACTAACGGGTTTTGTTCGGATTTCGCCGGATCGTCCGACATTTTTTCCGGTTCGGACCAGCGGTCCGCTCCGGGTGTCAGCCGCGACATGTAAACGGAGATGTCGCCCATGCCTTCCATCGTGCCGCCGAACCAGACGCAGGTGAGCGTGCCGTCCGCCAGAAACGCGAGATTGGCAGCATGGTTCTGGATGCAGGGGGAGGGCAGATAGGCGTCAAAGCGGCCAGTCTGGGCAGTGTTTGCCCTGAGCATGCCGTCCATCAGTGCGGGAACTTCCTCGGGTTTCAAACCTGTCGATTGCATGGTTTCCTCCGTTACGGCAGCTTTGCGTAGCCTTCGGCGAGTGCTGCATATTCAGCATCATGGAGCGGCACCAACGGCGCGCGCGTGCGCCGCCAGCCGGCGTTGCCGGTCTTCAGGCCGACCATCGCCTTGATCGTCGGGATCTGGACATAGGAATTCGACAGCGTGCGGAAGGCATTGATGCGGACCTGTGCAGCGTCGACTTCGGTGCTCTTCGTCTCGTCATGGACATGGTCGTAAACCGTGCGCAGTGAATTTGCGACGAGGTTCGAGGTGGCGGTGATGCAGCCGGCGCCGCCGGCTTTCAGGAGGGGCAGCAGCAACGGGTCGGCGCCGCAAAGCACCGAGAAGCCCGGGCAGGCTGCGATGATCGCCTGCATATTATTGAAATCGCCGGCAGATTCCTTGATGCCGACCACGGCTTCGGGGAAGGCTTCGACCAGCCGACTGATCAACGGAATGGAGAGCGGAACGCCCGAAACCTGCGGGATGTGATAGAGGATCACCTGCAGGCTGCTGTCGCCGATCTTCTCCAGAACCTGTGCGTAGGCTGCGAACAGGCCCTCATCGGACACGCCC
>NZ_JBFUBG010000244.1:0-1832 GCF_056405875.1 Rhizobium sp. P1_E6
ATCCTGTGAGGGCCGATCAAAAGAGCTATGAGCAAGTTGAACTATTTCGGCGCAGTAAGCATGAATTCGCTGTCGGCCCCCTACTTTCCCGTGCTGCAAAGGAGTTAACCGGTCGCAAAGCCTTCGAACTAATCCCAGGGTTTCCTGCCAACATTAGCGATCATTCGTCGGATGATCGCATTGTGGGTATTACGTTCGGGCGGATGGAGCATCAGGATGATAGAATTAAGCAAGGGCTGCTGGCGGTTTCGGGCTTTGCAAGATCGGTAAAGGCGGCCAGGGAGGCTGAGGATTGGAAAAATCCCCTAAGGGAGTCGAGTTTCTACATCCTCGGACTAGGGGACCGATGGCTCGTTGAGGCAGAGCAGATTCAGAAGCAAGCCGAGCGTGAGGCTCAGGCCGCGCTCAATATTGTTCCTCTTCCCTACGACGCATCTCGCAAGATGCTTCTCGCGCGGCTCGAGCGTTGTAATCTGGCCCTGATGCTCTCTTGGCACGAAGGTTTTGGGCTGGCGGGTTGGGAAGCAATCGCAGCGGAAACGCCGCTTATTCTCTCCCGCAATAGCGGACTCTATGAGTTGCTCGAGCGGAGCCTTCCGGGAATCGGACCTGGTTGTGTCGAAGCCGTTGATATTCGGGGGAAAAGGGGATCGCCCGAACAGCGGAACTTTCACCCGGAGGATCTCGACGCCGTTGTGAAGTCGATTAAACGTATCGCCGGGAATTTGGAAGCTGCGAAAAACCGTGCGCGCGAGCTTAAGCAGCAACTGGTTTCAAGACTTGGCTGCACGTGGGGGCATACAGCTGCGTCCTTCATTAAAGAGTTATCAGGCGGCACCAAGAGTTTGAGCCCGCCTGTCATAGAGACGGAGGAATGGAATGATGTGCTCCTTAGAGGCACGGTGACAAATGCGTTGCCGGAGGTGGTAGAGCTTGAAGTATCCTCCGCTCAAGGCAAGCTTACGTCCGAGTTCGATTTGTTGGTGGATACTCGATTCGGAAACGCTGAGTTCGCGGTCGATGACTGCACGGTTGAGTACGGCGTCCGCGAGGCATCGCTCCATCTGGAAATGGTCAATTTCTCGGTTAAAAAAGGCGAGCGCTTGGGTGATGCTGCGGATGTCACGCCTCATGTTCGGGCAAGCGGGGGTAACCGGTGGCAGATCTCAGGACCCGTTGAACGCGAGGTTATAATGCGTCGGGCCTTGGGAGCCGAGGCGCTTTGTAGACTACAGCGAACTTCAAAGGAGAAGGCGAAACTCCTCGTTGAAATCTCTTGTCGGCCCCGTGACATACACTACACGGTGCATGACGTATTCAATACGCAGTCCGCTATCGATGTGGAGAGAGTTCTGAACGTCTTTTTGGAAAAGACTTTGTCCCAAAGACATTCAATTGTAGTGCTCAGTCAATTCGAATCCGAAGAGATATGAAGCGATGTTGACGTTGGACGAACTGGCTGTAATCCGGAAGTTGCTTCGGAGCAGGAACGAAGGATTTTCCGCGCTTATCGAAATTGCTGGCTTGGATCCAGCCTCTGACCTAAGAGGCTCGGATTTAAGTGGTGTTAAGTTTGGCGAAGTGGATCTATCCAAATTCGACTTGACGGATGCCAATCTCAATGGTGCCGACATGAGGGAGGTAAAAGGCATCGACCTCGCCAATTTATCGGGTGCTTCGACAGTAGGCACCATTTTGCCGCGTCAATCTTCAGTTCGGTCCTTGTCGACTGTCGCGGATACGCATCCGACGATGAGCGATTTCTCTTCCAAGATCTTGAACATTCTTGGGACTACGGAGCTTCGCCGGGTATCCAACCCTCAAGACATGCT
>NZ_JBFUBG010000245.1:0-1831 GCF_056405875.1 Rhizobium sp. P1_E6
GTAGTGCCTGGCGATATTCTGACTGTTGCGGATGACGTGGTAGGCGATTTCTGGATCCCCGCCTTTGAGCGTGTCCGGATCCGCACCGCACATCAGGCAGTACATTCTCTGATGGATGACGCTCGCAAAATATTGCATCGCCGGCGCGGATTCTTCCCGGCCAATTGCTCGCATATCTTCGGCAGCTTTTTTGACCATCTCTTCCAAAGCCAGAGACACCGCATTGGCCAATGCCTTGTCCGCACTCTTGATCACGTCGACGGTCTGTCTTTCAGCCGGTGTAAGAACTGGGCAACTCTCTGTCATGTTTAACTCCATAAGCTATTGAGGTTCCGATTGTGCAGCACTGCGCCTAGTCCGGCGGACCGGTCAGGAGCGACAGGTAGATTTTTGCTCTTTTGGTGAACTCGCAGTCGGTGTCGGATTTGGACTCAAGCCTCGCGTGGCGTGCGTCAATTGCTGCTTCGAGGCGATCTGAGATTCCCGGATCCGAAGCGCGTGCGTGATCGAGCAAAGCGCGAATAGCGGTTGTCATGGCGAAGTTCTGTGCGGAGAGTGCCAGTTGCTGGCGTTCACTCGCATCTCTATCAATATCCTCTCGGCGTTCTTTTTTCTTCCGGAGCGCTGGCGGACTGCCGCGCTCCCTCTCCCAGTGACGGGCGACACTGCGTCCCATGTAGAGGATTTTCCATGCCGTTTCGGGATCTCCCCCCGCGTTGGTTTTCAGGTCGGCTCCGCACAAACGCAGGAAAAGGTGGCGGAGAACGCCGTCGGCGAAGTAATCATGTGGCGAGGTGCGTAAACCCAGTGTCTGAAGTTCATGTCCTGCGGTCTTGGCAGCGTTGTCGATTGCCTCATCGACAGCGGCCATCAGGAACTTATCTGCATCCTCGAACAGGTCGGTTTCTTCCTGCATGCTATCTCCAATGCTGGATAGCCTACTCACTTGCGTAGAACGTCCTGCCACTCAGGATGTCGTTCAAACTGGGCTTTGGCAAACGGGCAAAGGGGAATGATCGAACTCTCCTCGCGTCGGGCGTCCTCGACCGCCTGAAGTACAAGGCGCTCACCGACCTTTCGTCCCCTCAAAGCGCCAGGAACATCGGTATGGTCGATAATGATGAGTTGTTTACCAGCTCGGCTGTAGGTCATCTCCGCTTCGACGCCATCAACCACTATTCGGTACCGCCCCTTCGCCGTCCCATCCTCCCGTTCTACCTCCTCGATCGCCGACGAAGCAGCCTTATCCGGAAGCCTCACATTTAGTTCCCGAACTTTGCCGCGTTGTCCGTGCGTGCACTCGAGCAGATCCCGGTCCCACCCTGCCAGATCGGCGGCAGCTTCGTAGGTCGAGACGAGAAACGCCAGGAGCGCCTCGTCAGGATCGGCCGCAGACTGGACCGCGTCATAAGGCAGGATGAATTCGGAAAGGCCCTCATGCCAGAATGCGGCATCGGGCTGAACTGACGCGACCCTCAAACCGCCTGGTGCCGGATAGGCGTAGGCGTAGAACGCTGGATAATCGATGCCGCCGCCTCCAGGCCAAAAACCCGCCGAAGAAACCTCGCGATCGTAGGCTTCCTGGGCCACGTCGTCCGGTAACGCTGGAATGCCGCCCGGATGAATTGGCGCCTGCCGTCCCGAAAACCGTGTGACGGCCAGATCGAAGCTTCCCCAGAAGAGGTGCACGGGACTGGATTTCCCGATGAAGGAGGTCCGGAACGCTTTGAGAACCCGGTCTATCGCCATCAATGCCTGATGAAAATTCCGAACGGCATCACGATCATAAGGGCGTTCCCGATGGTCCTCAACGAACGGCACGGGCTCAGGC
>NZ_JBFUBG010000246.1:0-1811 GCF_056405875.1 Rhizobium sp. P1_E6
AGGACGCAGTCATGGAGCGCTCGCAAACGAGCGTCCTTCTCGTAACCCTGAATCCGGCACAGGATTCCCGCGAGTAGGGCTGCACGACCTAATACATCTGCATCAGGTGTAAAAATCCGATGCGCCGGCATGGAGTTTATGATTGTCCTGATCTGGGCTACAACGGTCTTCGTGCCGGGATGGCCTGGTTCAAGCACGCCAACCGTGTGCATCAGTTCGGTGATCGCTATCGTTGAATGATGGACGTGCCGAACATCAAGGAGGTCTGCGACAAGGTCAGGCGAGCGACCCTGAAGTCCATCAATATAGACGCAGGTGTCTAACAGAAGTTGGTCCCCTGGCTCGGCAGGTGCCACAACAAAAGGAAGCCGTTCATCTGCTCGGCGGGCAAGCGACCGCCCCGGATCAAGGCGCCTCCAGCGCAGCGCGGAATCGATATCGAAATCCGACAACTCAGAACTCGAGGTCTAGAGCAGGATCCACGGTGGCCCATGTCTTTCGAAAGGTTTCCGCGAACTTGTCCTCCAATGCCACACTGGCAAGAGCAAACTCGATGAGGTCCGTATCGGTATCAATTCCAGTTTGCTTTTTAGCTTGCGCAAGCAGGATCGGGCTGATGCGTCCGCCGATGCGGCTGCTTTTGTCTCCGAGCAGGCCGGAATGTTCGGCAGCCTGCATGACCGCAGTGACCCGTTCTTTCACCGCAACGAACTGACCCGTTGCGGTCTTTCGCGCCTTTATGACGGATTGTGCCGACGAACTCGACCGTCCCTTCATTGCCTTTTTCACCGAGTTGCCCCGTTCAACAAAATTGATTTTCGTCTAACATAACACTCACAGTCAAACAGACAAGATGGTATTGGCACCACGCTTAGCCAACATGGACTGTCACGTCATGGCCGAGTGATCTCAGGGCTTTGCTCGTTCTCCCGTTTCTCGGGGGATAGATGTCTGGAAGCGCCCATCCCACGATCTCGCCTATGGTGCTGATTCCGAGCAATTCGATTTTCCGCTTGGGGTCATGCATCGCAGCCCAAAGACGATGAGGCACTTCGGCAGGATTTCCACCGTAGAGTACGAACTGAAGGGTAGACAATACAGACGGTCTGCCGCGCGAGGGTGAGTTGTAGACATATCGTGCGAGAGCGTCGATCTTCTGGGGAATGTCGTAGCTCCGGCCGTCGGCAAGACCGATATATCGGTTCGGCGCCCGGCGAGCGTATTCTCGCGCGGCGTGGATACGCGACAGGACCCTGACGAATTCGTCCTCGGTAAGCTTCGTCAGGCGAGGCTCCGAAAAGGCCTTCCGCAGGAATGGAGCGGTTTTGTTGAGCATAGTTTGCTCGGCATGAGTGGTCGCCAGGCTGCGCCACCAGGTGATTGCCTCCTCTTCGGCGGCGTCGGTATCGCTCCTGTTGCGCGTGAAATGTGTTTCGTAGTCGGCGCGCCTGCCGTCGAATGTCCGTTGATAGTAATGCGCATGGAGAAACTGGTCCGCATGGGCTCCGAGTGGCGCGGCCGCGTCGACCCATGAGGGCCGGTTCTTATCAGCCGAGATCTTGGCGCCGATGTTGCGAATGATCTGCAACGTGCTGTTCCACTCGTCCAGGAAGGCTTGGCGACGGATTTCCTGAGCCGACCGGGAGCTGATCTTGGATAAGCCCTCCCAAAATGGAACCAGCGTCGATTTCAAAAAAGCGTCGTCGGCGTCTCGGTTACTCTGCTTTCGGCGCGTAAGCTCGTTGTTTCTGGCAACGAGCACATCATAGAGCTCTTGTGTCAGGGGAGCAGCGTGGCGGTCGATTTCGGTG
>NZ_JBFUBG010000247.1:0-1769 GCF_056405875.1 Rhizobium sp. P1_E6
GCTGTAACCGCCGGCATCCGTCGACTGGCCCTGCTTCATCTCGACCACATGCTCGGTCTGGAAGGTGGTGACGGCGACGATGCCGAGCACGGTGACACCAAGCCCGGCATGGGCCAATGCCGTGCCGAAGGCAGAGCGCGGCAGGCCCGACAGCCTTCGCCAGGCGATATCCGCCTTCACCTTGCCGATGCCGGCCCGATACCAGAGGTCGGCGGCAGCCCCCAGGATCAGGAACAGGCCGGCGGCAAGGCCGAGCACGGCCATGACCGGGCCGCCATGCTGGATATAGAAGAAGACGAGGGCTGCGACGAGCGCGAGAGCGGCCACGACATAAAGCCGCTGCAGGGCACCGAGCAGATCGCCGCGCTTCCAGGCCAGCAGCGGCCCGAAGGGCACGACGACCAGAAGCGGCGCCATCAGCAGGCCGAAGGTCAGGTTGAAGAAGGGCGGGCCGACGGAGATCTTATCGCCGGTCAGTGTTTCCAGGACCAGCGGATAGAGCGTGCCCGTCAGCACCGTGCCGCAGGCAACCGTCAGGATCAGGTTGTTGACGACGAGTGCCCCCTCGCGCGAGATCGGCGCAAACAGCCCGCCAGCCGACAGAAGCGGCGCGCGGAAGGCAAAGAGCGCCAGCGCGCCGCCGATGAAGATCAAGAGGATGCAGAGGATGAAGACGCCACGGCTCGGGTCGCTGGCAAAGGCATGCACCGAGGTCAGCACACCGGAGCGCACCAGGAAGGTGCCCATCAGCGACAGCGAGAAGGTGAGGATGGCRAGCAGCACCGTCCAGATCTTCAAGGCCTCGCGYTTTTCCATGACRAGRGCGGAGTGCAGAAGTGCGGTGCCGGCAAGCCAGGGCATGAAGGAGGCRTTYTCCACCGGATCCCAGAACCACCAGCCGCCCCAGCCGAGTTCGTAATAGGCCCAGTAGGAGCCCATGGCGATGCCGAGCGTCAGAAAGGTCCAGGCGGCCAGCGTCCAGGGCCGCACCCAGCGCGCCCAGGCGGCATCGATGCGGCCATCGAGGAGGGCGGCAACMGCAAAGGAGAAACAGACCGAGAAGCCGACATAACCGAGGTAGAGCAGCGGCGGATGGATGGCGAGGCCGATATCCTGCAGCACCGGGTTCAGGTCCTTGCCCTCKGCAGGGGCCGGATCGAGGCGGGTGAAGGGATTGGAGGTCAACAGGATGAAGAGGATGAAGGCGACSGAGATCCASGCCTGRACGGMGAGAACATTGGCCTTCAGCGTATCSGGCAGATTGCGGCCGAAGATCGCGACCAGGGCGCTGAACAGYGCCAGGATCAACAGCCAGAGCATCATCGATCCCTCGTGATTGCCCCAGACGCCGGAATATTTGTAGATCAGCGGCACCAGCGAATGCGAGTTCTCCCAGACGTTCTGMACCGAGAAGTCGGAGACGACATGGGCATAGGTGAGCACACCGAAGGAGAAGGTCACGAGGGCAAAGAGCAGGAGGGAGCCCAAGGGCGCCACATCCATCATCGCCTGATCGCTACGCCTTGCACCGATGACGGGCACCACCGACAGGACGATCGCGGTTGCGAGCGCCAGAACCAGCGCATAATGGCCGATCTCGATGATCATGGTGTCGCCCTTGTCTCTTGCCCCTGGGCTTCCTGGCTCTTTGCGGCCTCACCCTTGGCTTCCTGCCCCTGTGCTACGGCTCCCTTGCCCTCTTCCCAGAGGCCCTGAGCCTTCAGCCTGTCGGCCACTTCCTTGGGCATATAGGTCTCGTCATGCTTGGC
>NZ_JBFUBG010000248.1:0-1766 GCF_056405875.1 Rhizobium sp. P1_E6
AGCTTACCCTGCTGCGGGAAGCCTCCGAGAGGGTCGTGCAATCCATGGCGGCGACATTTGACTATTGCCTTCCCGGCATGACCAAGAACGACCTCGTGGCAAAGCTCAGACGCGAAGAAGTCAATCGCGACTTGAAATTCGAATATTGCCTGATCACCRCAGGGCGCGACCTCAACCGATCGCCGTCGGACCAGAAGCTGCAGGCCGGTGACGTTATTTCGCTGGATTCGGCCGGCAATTTTCACGGCTATATCGGCGACCTCTGCCGCATGGGGATCCTTGGAGAGCCCGATGCCGAACTGGAGGACCTGCTCGGTCTGATCACGCACATCCAGTCGGAAGCGCGCAAGCCCATCAAGGCTGGAGCACGCGGTGGCGACATCTTCACCATCGCAGACGCGATCGTCGATCAGTCTCCCCACAAGCCGTATATGGAGTTCCTTGCGCACGGCATGGGACTTGTCAGCCATGAAGGCCCGCGCCTGACAAGTGTCGGGCCCGTGCCTTACCAGGGCTATGACGAGGATCGTGCGCTGGAGGCGGGGATGGTCATTTCCATCGAAACCGCAATCAAGCACCCGACCAGAGGATACATCAAGCTCGAGGACACCGTCGTCGTGACGGCTTCCGGATCGGAAGGGTTCGGCGACGAGTTTCGCGGATGGAACCGCGCCGGGGTCCACGGCGGGGTCTAGTCGCGGCGTTGCGGCGGGCCTGCGCGTCCTGGCCCGCCGCTCGAAGCTTTCTCAACATTTGGCAGACAACCGGAAGCGACGCCGTCGTTCCGGTTCGGCTCGGCAATGACAGGGCGGGAGACCGCCGCACTTATGGAGACAGGGCATGAAAGCCGTTGGGTATCAGAAGTCGCTTCCAATCGAGGATGCGCAGTCGCTCGTTGATTTTGACGCCGTCAAACCCGAGCCATCGGGCCGGGACATCAGGGTTGCCGTCAAGGCGGTTTCGGTCAACCCCGTTGACTATAAGATCCGCAAGCGCGCCGAACCTGCTGAAGGTGACTACAAGATCCTCGGTTTCGACGCAGCAGGCATCGTCGACGCCGTCGGTCCGGAGGTAACGCTGTTCAAGCTGGGCGACGAGGTGTTCTACGCCGGCTCAAACCAGCGCCAGGGGACCAATGCCGAGTTCCACCTCGTCGATGAGCGCATCGTCGGCAAAAAGCCGAAAACACTTTCCTTCGCCGGGGCTGCCGCTCTCCCTCTGACGGCGATCACAGCGTGGGAGCTGCTGTTTGACCGGTTGGGCGCTACGCGCGGCCAGAGCGCTGATCCGCGCACGCTACTCGTGATCGGAGGAGCCGGTGGTGTTGGTTCGATCCTCATCCAGCTTGCGCGCCGTCTGACAGGACTGACCGTGATTGCGACTGCGACGCGACCTGAATCGCAGGCGTGGTGCCTCGATCTCGGCGCGCACGCGGTCATCGATCATTCACAGCCACTGAAGGAGCAGATCGCCGCCCTGAACCGTGATCCCGTTGCTTTCGTCGCCAGCCTGACGTTCACCGATCAGCACTACAAGGATGTTGCCGAGCTCATCGCACCGCAGGGCCGGTTCGGGCTCATCGACGATCCCGCCGAATTCAACATCGGTGTGTTCAAAGCCAAAGCAGTGTCGATCCACTGGGAGCTGATGTTCACCCGATCGACATTCCAGACCGCGGACATGGACGCCCAGGGTCAGCTGTTGAACGAGGTCTCCGATCTCATCGACAAGGGCATCTTGCGCACCACGCTCGACCAGACCTTCGG
>NZ_JBFUBG010000249.1:0-1730 GCF_056405875.1 Rhizobium sp. P1_E6
CAACTCGCGGCGGATGCGAGCAGCCTCTATTCGTACACACGGGTCGCTCTGGGCATCGAAGGAAGCATTCCGACCAAACACCACTTGAGCGATCGTGAAAGCCTTGAGGTATCCTTCTCTCCCATCCAGCGTTTCTTCGATGATGAACTGCAGAAATCGTCGTGCCCGCTGCGGTAGGTCGAAGTCCCGACTGCTCAATATGTGTCCGAGTTGCACCCTGACCTGATCCGGAGAAGGTTCAAGGGAGCGCATGGTATCCGCGTTTGCACCTGTCATTGCCGCTCCCCGTCGAGAAATACAGTGAATTGCAAGCCATCATGCGCAGTCTGGAGACAGTTTGTTATTTAGCATATTCTTAATAACAGCAATGACACGATCCTGACCAGCTGTGAAGTGCATAGTGGTAATAAAATCGTAAATGACAACCAAAGGTGGTGGTCATGGCTTCGCGATCGACAGGGTCTCAGGAGCGTGAATGGATACCCCCGAAATCATAGTGGATTATGCCCAAGTAATTCAAACCTCGTTAGCCCCCTATTCCTCCTGGCAGGCACCGGCGGTTTTGTCGGCATTTACGTCACTCGTCTCGGAAGGGTGTCAGACAGGCTGAACGAGGTTACCGACAACCCTCTGCCAAGGCAGAGCCGTCACCGGCAACTGACGTATCTGCGCCGTCGTGCGCTGATCATGGAGGTAGCCGTCATATTTGGTGCGGTGGCGGGCACCTGCACGTGCTGCGCAATCCTCAACCTTCTGTCGGGTGCCTTGGCGATACGTTTGCAACCAGAAAATCTCGTCTGGTTTTTCGGTGGCGCGATCGTATCATTGATGTTGTCGCTGGTTTCATTTCTGGTTGAACTTATAGTCGCCGGCTTCAGTATACTTCTGTAAGTCAAGATGGATCGCGATCGGCGCAGATAGGTCCGCGCCCCCGCAATCCCTATTCGTTAACGATTGCCGTCTATCGTGCGCTGATTGAGCTGTGGGTGACTCATGCAAGCAAGACGGTATCGCGTTATCTCGCTTGGCATTGTTCTTGCCGTCGCTGGGGCTGTCGCGCCGCTCGCCGCCATGGCTTACGCCTCGTGGCAGATAGCGATAGCCAAGGAACTGTCCTTCGGGAACACGCCGTCAATGTCACCGAGCGCGCGAAGTTCACGTTTTCCGACGCGCGCCAAGCGCTCGTCGCGATGAATGGGCAAACGTTGCTCCATGCTCGCAGGAGCACATCGCGCTGATGCGCAAGATGACAATGAATACCGATGTCGAACTGGGGTCCGGGATATCTCTCGCCTTCTTTAGTAATAGTGGATTGTTGATTGTAGTGGCCCCCTAAATCCCCGGACACGATCTCCCACTTGTTAAGTGTTAGGAGTAATGTGCCCATTATGACCAGTCACATACCTAAGATAGAAGTGCTGTCCGGCCCGGAGCGCCGCCGTCGCTGGTCGACAGCGGAAAAGCTCGCGATAGTCCAGGAGACCTACGAGCCTGACGTCACGGTCAGCATCCCGAAATCATCCCGGTCGACAAATGATTTGATACGAAGTCTTTTTTACCGCGATATCTATGACAACCGCGCGAGGGCGACTACTCCCAATCTCACGGCGTCTTAAGCGAGCATCGATGCCAAGACTGGCTGGAATCTATTTGTCGACCGGGCGTCACGGCTTCTTCTCCTGCTTGGATGTCACAGCGGAAATGCCGACGGAGCCTAAACCGATCTTACT
>NZ_JBFUBG010000250.1:0-1725 GCF_056405875.1 Rhizobium sp. P1_E6
CCGTCTTCCAACGTCGTGAACATCATGGACGCGCTGCGCGAGCCGGTGGAAGCCAACCTCAAGAAGTAAAAGGGCTTCATGACCCCGTCTTCCAACGTCGTGAACATCATGGACGCGCTGCGCGAGCCGGTGGARGCCAACCTCAAGAAGTAAAAGGGCTTCATGACCGGCCAGCCACTTGTGCGAGCGGAAGCATCGGAGGGCTCGGCCATAGGGGAAATTTCGGCTCTTCACCTTCAACGTATCAATGTGAAGATCCCGCACATATCCCGAGCGGGAGACTATGCCGAGCCTGTTTCCTAAAGCACGCGATTTCCGATAAATCCTGACAGCAAGCTCGGTATATTTTTCAACTGCCACGCCCTAAGAGCGGTCACCGATCTCCGCGAATGCGCTTCCCTGAGGTGCTCCCCGATTATGGCTTAGCAGGAGATAGAATTTTCCGGGGCTATAAGCGCCTCATCACGCTCCTCTCCGTCGGCGATGTGGCGAGAATGCGCCTCAAGGAGGCGTACAGCGTGCGGACTTGTTCGAGCAAGTTTCATGCTTTCTCCCCGTAGCCGGATATCGGCTTGAAACCCGCGGCGCCAAGATGGCCCACGTGATCGAGAACATCGGCGCAACAATAGACATCTTCGGATTGCTGAACTGAATGCGTGCAGTCGCGACCGTGCAAAGCCGAAAGATGCCTCGATGCAGCGCAAGTTTACTCGGACCCAGAAGTCCTGGTGAAATCGCAACCATGACCGAACGATTATGCTAGGTGGCAAATTCCCAAAGTTGGAAATACTTTCTTTTTAGGATAATCTAATATTTATCTTTCTTATATGTCGATTACATATACGATTGCGTTCGGACCGCGATGATTGGAATGGAGGTTCCAAACATCCAGATCCGCCATCGGCGTTATGCCAATCGGTCAGAGCAGTGCCCGAAGGATTTCACGACCGCCTTGCATTTGGATATTTTACTGGCGCCGATTATTTCGGGTCATCCCGTTCGTCGCGCAGATCATTGCGGCGGCCACAGAACAATTCCGCCTGCACACCAAAAGGGGATATCAATGAGAAGCTTCGTGACACTTATCGCGACAATGTCAGTGGCRCTTTCGTTTGCGATGGCAGCCTACGGACAAAATCCCGTTCCCAGCGCCAGTGATGTGCTCGTCAAATACGGCGAGGTTGAGGACTGGACCGTCTATACCAATCAAACCCGCGGAGATTGCCTGATCGTGCGCGACTTCGGTTCAGGTTCGGTGCAGATGGGCGTTACCGCAAATCAGGACGTCGGATATCTCGGCGTGTTCTCGAAGGCTGATATCGGCCTTCAGAACGGGACCAAGTCGGAAGTCTTCGTCTCCATCGCCGGCCATCTCTATAGCGGTGTCGCCACCAGCACCCATGGAGAACTCAAGGGCGGATATTCGGGCGGCTACATCCTGACGAACAGCCCGGAATTCAAACGCGCCGTCGCGAAGAAATATGAAATGATCGTGTTTCCAGAGACCAAGGGAACCTTCGTCGTCGACCTGAAAGGAACTTACAAGGCAATGGAAATGGGCCGGAAGTGCCTTAAGCATTGATCCAGAGCTGGCTCGGGAAATCTGCACAGCGGGGATAGTGGAATTTCTGCCTGACTTCGGCTTAGATGCCAGGAACAGGAGATACCATGACGAGACGACCGCGCCGGAACCATAGCCCGGCTTTCAAGGCAAAAGTGGCGCTC
>NZ_JBFUBG010000251.1:0-1720 GCF_056405875.1 Rhizobium sp. P1_E6
AGTTGATGCCGATATGGTTCATCGTGAAAAGCTGCTCTGTCATTTGCCTCTATCCCGATCGTCGTCAGATCGTTGTGTCAATTCGGAGTTGGACTCTCGAAGGGGTAGATGATCCCGGCGAAATGGGCGGGACTGCCTGTGCGWTCGCGAAAACATCTGCCGTGAGCCATCACTTGCCTGATCGTCCCGGCGCCATCCATCACTCGGTAGACGGCGCTATAGGGCAGGCCGTCTGCGACGGCCCTCAACCGCAGCTTGACGACATCGTCGCGATCGGCCTGGTGGACACGGGCTAGGTAGTCAACAGGGGAGAGGCCGAGCAGCGTCGCCACCGGATTAAGTCCGAAGAGGGCTGCTACGGCTGTGTCCGCATAAAGCGCATTTTCGGCAAGCGACCAAGTGAATATGCCGGCTTCCGCATCATCCTCCATTCGAGCCCTCCTCCAGCTCAAAAAAAATCGTCAAAACGCAATGCACAGTGCAACGGCTCGAAGCGACGCTTCGGCCGCGCCTGGATCGCCGTCTTCCGAACGCCGAGAACCAGTGCAGCGCTATGTCGCGGAAACCACGGCTTCGTTCCGGCTCCAACCTGGAAAACCACCCACGACTTCGCTGTTGTCCGCTTTTTGTGCCTGTCACGATCTCCTCCAAATCGACCGTGTTATGCAAAGCTGATCGAACGATAAAAAATTGTCAATAGTTGATCACGAAATCTGGGCAATCATCGACTCCTTATGGATTGGGTTCTTTGAGGGAGTATGGAACCCTCGAATTGGCTGTGATCGCTGAAAAGGATGGGCGGAAGGTCCGCAGCCTTTCCAGATACGTCAGGTTCTGAAGCGTGAATTTGCTCGAACAATCCACAGGCATGCGCTAAAAATTATCAATCGATCAAAAATGCTTGACGCGAGCCGCGAATTGCGGGACGTTCTGCGCCGATCAGATTGTGATGCATCTCATCGGAGGAGGCTGAGGTGACCCGAGTTGGGAATTTTGCTGTCATCCCTGGCGTGCGTCGGTCTTTGGCTAGCGACGGGCGTTCTCGCAATCTGTTTCCCTGTGCGGGGGGGGCGAGCGCGCCTGAAGGGTTTCTGCTCATGGGCTGCTCGAACCACGCTTATCCGGCCACGGATCATCAGGTTCTGTCTTCTGTCATCACTTTCGTCGTCGTCGGCCGGCCCCATCCCAGGGGTGACGCGGTGAGTTGGCAATTCTCTTTCTCGCCGTGCTTTCGATTTGCCAGATCGATGGTGCGATCAAGCATGTGTCTTCGGCGCCGTAAAGCCCGCTTGTGACGCCTTTTGTCCACGGCCGCCTTCGTAATCCATCCAGCATTTAAGGAGACAATCGTCATGAAAACAGTTTTGGTCGCGGGCGCCGTCGGTGTCATCGGACGCGCTGTCCTTGCACATTTCGAACAGCAAAAAGATGTCAGGATCATTGGTCTGTCCAGACGCCGTCCCGAATTCGAGACCCGCGCCGAACACATCTCCGTCGATCTTCTGGACGAGGCCGACACGGTGTCGAAGCTTTCTGAGGCAAGCGGAACGACGCATATCGTCTATGCGGCCTACAAGGAGCTTCCGACACGCCACGAGCTCGTCGCGCCCAATCTTGCCATGCTGCGCAATGTCGTGAAGGCCGTCGAACAGGCGTCTCCATCGCTGAAGCATGTGACGCTGATGCAGGGGGGAAAAGCCTATGGGTGTCACCTTGGACC
>NZ_JBFUBG010000252.1:0-1718 GCF_056405875.1 Rhizobium sp. P1_E6
GTCGATGGCGTTGTCCATGGCGGTGTAGGCCGTATCGACCTTGGCAGCGCCGAGGCCGAGGGCGTCGGAAACGGCCGAGAGGGCCTTGTTGTCCGAACGCATGGTCGTCGCGATGGACCAATAGGCAGCGTTGTCAGCAGCTTTGTCGATGCGATAGCCCGAGGAGACTCGGCCCTGGGTATCCTTGAGGCTGTCATTTACGCCGCGCAAGGTCTGCAGCGCTGCCATAGCAGCGTTGTTGGTAAGGATGCTTGTCATGTTCCGTTTTCCGCAATCAAAGTGAAAGGGGTCATCCGGACGAGTCCGGTAACGGCGACGCTTCATGCAAAACCCGAGAGAGCCGGGTCATTGCCGTTAACGAATGGTTGCGCCCAACATAGTTAATAATTCCTCAATTAGCTTTGCGGAAAATTTAATTTAAGCTCTCGTTAGGGCTTGCGGCAGCGCTCGACGAACTTTGGAAAAGCCAAGAGGATCGACAAAAATTACGCAATGATTTAAGTAGCTTATGGGATTTTTGCGACCGTCGCGTGATAGCGCGTTAACCAGGGAAACCACCGGCTTAAACTTTTTTCATATTAATGAATATTATCGCTTTCCAAACAACGGCCGCTGGATACCCCATCCCAATCATGAGTGATCCTCTGATTCGAAGAGCGTATTTCCGCTATTCGTTAACGTGCTCCGAAAATCGCCGAGCCGACGCGCACGCTGGTGGCGCCGAACGCGATGGCAGTTTCGTAATCGCCGGACATGCCCATCGAAAGCTTTTTCACGCCACTTTTTTCGGCAAGCTTGGTGAGCAAGGCGAAATGCGGGCCGGGATTCTCTTCCGCCGGCGGAATACACATCAGCCCCTCGATGATAAGACCGAGCTCATCGCGACAGAAGTTTACGAAAGTCGCTGTATCCTCTGGTACTATGCCGGCCTTCTGTGGCTCCAGGCCGGTATTGACCTGTACATAGAGACGCAGCGCCTTGCCCTGCCGCTTCATTTCCTCGGCAATGGCACGCGCAATCTTCTCACGGTCAATGGTCTCGATGACGTCGAAGAGCGCGACCGCTTCGGCAGCCTTGTTGGACTGAAGCGGGCCGATGAGGTGCAGCTCGATGCCGGGCGTTTCCGCCTTCAGCTCCGGCCATTTTCCCTGGCTTTCCTGAACACGGTTTTCTCCGAAGATGCGCTGGCCGGCTTCGATTGCCAGGCGAATGGTGTCTGCCTCGAAGGTCTTAGATACTGCCACGAGCTGCACTGTGTGCGCCTGACGACCCGCATCCCGCTCCGCAGCACCGACCTTAGACCATACTTCGTTCAATCGCTCTTGAAGTTCCATCGCTTTGTCCCGACATCAGGCTAAATCCATCGGCATGCACTACTGGGCTGCCGTAGCCTTGCCAAGACTTCTCTCTGCAAAATCGCCTCAAAGCCGAGATCGAACGCATGAAGCGCCCGCAAAACTTGACGCTTGTGTGGTTTCATGGTGAAGGTCTCGACCAACCTCCCCTGATTTTCCGGAAATTCTGATACATGGCCACCGAACGTTACAATCCGCGCGATGCTGAGCCCCGCTGGCAGCAGAAATGGAACGAGGAAAAGGTCTTCGAGACCGACAACTCCGATCCGCGCGAGAAATATTACGTCCTAGAGATGTTCCCTTATCCGTCGGGCCGCATCCACATGGGCCATGTCCGCAACTACGCCATGGGCGACGTCGTGG
>NZ_JBFUBG010000253.1:0-1693 GCF_056405875.1 Rhizobium sp. P1_E6
TAGGTCTCCGAAATCATCTTCTTGGCGTTACCCGCACCATCCCTCCAGACGATCACATCCGGCAGCCCGTAGCTTGCCCGGTCCAGCCGATAGGCGGTCGCCACCGTCGGCCGTGCCGTCTCGCCTGGCACCGCCGGCTTGGTTGCAACGATGCTACCGAAACCGAGGAACTTGCGGCCCGTTACGTCATACTTGCCGCTCGCGTAGGCATAGTCAGTCGTTGCTACCACGCCACGGCCGTCATTGACGGTCACTCGTGTCGCCGGATGCATGACGAAGGGCAGGTAGACGTTGGAGAAGCGCGTCGACGGCGTATAGTCGACCGAAACCGTCCCACCCGTCTCCAGCGTCACAGAGCGCAGCAGGTTCGGATTGCCCGAACCGGCATTGGAGATGACCGTGTCTGTCTGAGAGGCGACGAAGTCGGGCAGGCCGTCGCCATTGAAATCGCCGGACAGGCCCGAACCGCGGATGACGAAGGACGAGAGGACGAGGCTGTTGCTATATGGCCCGAATTGCAAGGCGTAGGTGCGCAAATCCTGGAACGGACTGGTGTTGTAGCGGTTCTTGGCGGCAAGAATGTCGGCACGGCCGTCATTATCCAAGTCTCGCAGGATCGGCGACCCGTCAAGGGCGAGCCCGCTGGCGACCTGGACGAAGCTGCGGCCGGTGCCGAGGTAGATGATGGCAGCATAGCTCGAACCGGATGGCGCTGCCCTGACAATATCGGTGGCGCCATCGCCGTTGATATCGGCAACGGCGCAATAGATGTTTGAACAATCGATGCCGGTGCTGACGGCATTCCAGGAACTGTTGACATAGGTGAGGGCTTCAAGCGTCTTGCCACGCATGATGCCCTGTCGGCCGTTGCCGCGGAAGTCCGCCACTCCGCGGATGTCGCTGCCGAGATTGAAGAGCTGATCGACGCCGTCGCCGTCCGGATCGACAGCGATATTCTTGGGCGTGTTCTGACTATCGTAGGTTTGGGGAAGGGCGCTGCAGACGGTTGCGTAGCTTCCAGAGCAGGTGGTCTTCGAGACATTTAATGATGCATCGACCGTCATGACGCCGCTGATGCGTTCGCGGATCTGCTGGCTGTCGGTGCTGTTATCGATACTGTAGGTAATCGGCACATCCTTCGTCGCCTTGCCTGATAGGAAGCGACCGGGAAAATACTGTGGGATCGGCGGGGCATAGAGTCCGCCGACGGGATATGAGCCCCTCGGAATTGCCGATGTCGATATGCCGGAAACAACGCCACTGGTGTTGAACTTGTTGACAGAGAACTCGTACAGGATACTGAAATAATCCCCGGTCCCCTCCGTTCGTACGATCGGCCCGTAAAACTCGTCCCTGCCGTCAAAGTCGAGGTCACCGACCTGGCGGGACAGGAAATAGCTGGTCACAGCATCTTCATTGGCCCCGAGCGCCGTCGAAAACTGGTTGGACATCCACGAATAGCTGTAATTGATATTGTCATAGGCCATCTGTCGGATGGTCTTATGGGTGCCTCCAACGATATTTAGAGCGGAATCGACGACCGCGTCACGACCGTAACGGTCGACGCGAACCAGTCGGGAGGTGTTAGAAAACGGTGCCTGATCATAGGAGAAGGTGTAACCGCCGCCGATGCCCTTCTCCGCAATGACACTATAATAGATCGTCTTCAGTCGATATGTCGTCCACGTAAGAC
>NZ_JBFUBG010000254.1:0-1682 GCF_056405875.1 Rhizobium sp. P1_E6
ACCTTGTGCTGAACGACGGCACGGGCCTGCGCGCGTCGGAGGTTCGCGGTCCAGGCACCGCCATTCCCGATATCGGTGCCCAGCTTTTCGCAGAGATCGACACCCGCAGGTGTCACGCATTTCCGGCCGAACCGGAAAGCATCCAGTGAATGCCAATAACGGAATGACATCAACAACAACCGACAGAGGTGACAGCATGAACGACTTCAAAATGACCCGCCGCCATTTCGGCCTTCTGGCTGCCGGCGTCGCCGCAGCCTYCGCAATGCCGTTCGCCGCGCGTGCGGCGGCAGGCGAAACCGCTATTGCGGCGACCTTTCCGGGCAACTGGGAAGACGGCTATCGCAGCGTTCTAGGCCCGCTCGTCAAGGAAGCCGGCTACGGCCTGACGGTCGCCCCGTCACTGGCGCAGGACCAGCTCGCCAAGGTCATGGCAAGCCCCGGCAACCCACCCTACGACACGCTGCTGATGTCGCCCGGCCAGATGGCCGTCGCCATCGAAAACGACATCATCCAGAAGATCGACCCGAGCCGCCTGAAGAACTGGGGCATGCTCGATCCGGCCTTCCAGGGGGAATACGGTCCAACCGTGACCATCGAAGTCAACGGCATCGCCTACAATCCCGACCTCGTGCCGCGTCCGAAGGGCTATCGCGACCTGTTTGAGAACCCGGCCTATAGCGGCCTCGTCTCCTGGACCGGCTTTGGTTCGAACACCGCCGTCATGGCCTATACGGAAATGGCGAAGATTTTTGGCTCCGGCCCGAACGATATGAATGCCGTCTTCAAGCTGTTCAAGGACCATCCGGAACAGTTGAAGGGTGTCGTCGACAGTACCAACCACCAGATGACGCTATTCCAACAGGGCGAGATCGCTGTCTTCATGTGCTCGACCGGCAATGTCGCCCGCCTGAAGTCGATGGGTCTCAAGGCCGAATATGTCGCTCCGGAAACCGGCGCGCCGGCAGCCCCGGTTAATATCCACCTGACCAAGGGCGCAAAGAACCTCGACGCCGCTTACGCCTATATGGACGCCGCCATCTCCAAGGCTGCGCAGGACAAGCTGAAGCTGCCGCCGACCGAGATGTTCCCGACCAACAAGGACGTCGCGCTCACCCCTGAGATCGAGGCTTATGTGACGCGTGAACAGCTGAAGAACATGGTCTATCCGGACTGGGTTGCCATCAACAAGAACCGCGCCGACTGGATCCGCCAGTTCGACGCTCTCGTCGCAGGCTGAGGAGCGCACGATGAAGGCGGGCGGTTTTCCATACGTTATCCCGATGCTGTTGCTATCGGTGGCGTTCTTTGCAACGCCGCTCGCCGTTCTCGTCGGTTTCAGCTTCACCGGCCCGGACGGGGCCACGCTTGCCAACTACGGCAGATTCTTCGGGGACGCGTTCAATTTCCGCGTCCTCGTCAACACAGCACGGCTGGGGCTGGAGACGGTCCTTGCTACGACGCTGCTCGGCGTGCCGATCGCGCTTCTTTACTGGCATAGCGGCAAAACGGCACGCCAGGTCATCATCTTCCTGACGCTCATCCCGATGCTGACCAGCAATGTCGTGCGCACCTTCGCCTGGATCGTCATCCTCGGGCGACAAGGGCCGATAAGCGAGGCGCTGCTCGGACTTGGACTGATCGGCCGGCCGATGTCCTTGATGTTCACCGAACTCGGCCTT
>NZ_JBFUBG010000255.1:0-1672 GCF_056405875.1 Rhizobium sp. P1_E6
GGTCGATACCGAGATCCTGCAGTTCGCGGCTGGACATGCGACCAAGTTCGCTGACGGTCTGACGGAACTTGCGCCAATTGTTGAAAGAGCGTGCGACGTTCATGATAATCCCCTTTCCTGAGGGCTTCTGACGTCAGCAGCCTTGCTTGGCTCCGGCGTCGTTTCGATGATTGGAATATAGGCGTTTCAATCGGTTAAAAACAGCGACAATCCGTCAGTCCACCTATGCAAGGAATGCATTGGTCATCGCTTTTCGACGGAAAGAGCCTGTTTTTTGAGCTCGGTGCCATCGGTCGCGGCGGATGCACCTTTGCTAAAAGAGGATCGATCCCGCCCATATGCCTTCAGCCGTTTGTTGTGGCGATAGTTACTTGCACTCGCTCAGAAAACAGGTCTACAAAGCATGCTTTGATAGAAGGTCCGTTACCTTGAACTGCTATGAGCCGTTGCACCAGCTATCGGGCTGAGCTGTCATGACAACGCTCCTGGTAGCTATCCCAGGCCGCATGCCGTTGCTGCGCCTTGTATTTCCGACCGCTTAACCTGCTGCTATCGCTAAGCAGCCCACCCTATTTAAGGCCGGCATATTCCTCATAGGAATCCTCGACCGTGAGAATGTGTCTGCGCATCGACTCCGCCGCAAGCTCGCGATTGCCTTGCAAGATCGCGACGAGTATCGCGTCATGTTCCTTGTAGGATTTTGCCAGCCGCCCGGCGGTCAGGAACTGCGCCCGGCGGAACGGCGAAAGCCGCCGCCGCGTCGCGAGTGTGATCTCCACCAGATAGGCATTCTGGCTACCGGCATAGATGGCCGCATGAAACTTCTCATTGAGCACGTGATAGTGGCTCGGGTCGTTTTCCTTGAGGATGCGCGCTAGACCCTCGTGGATGATCTCGAGGTTGCGCCGCTCCGAAAGCGTCATGCTGGCAGCGGCAAGGCTGGCGCAGAGCGCTTCAAGTTCTGCCATGACATGGAACATCTGCCGCAGATGTTCCGGCGACGGGCGAGTGACGATGGCGCTGCGATGCGGCCGCGTCTCGACGAGGCCCATGGCCGCCAGATCTCGGATCGCTTCCCTCAAGGGAGTGCGCGAAACGCCATAACTTGCGGCAATCTCGGTCTCGTCGAGAGGCATTCCGGGCGAAAGCTTGCCGTCGACGATATCGTCTGCAAGCCGTGCGCGCACTTCCTCGGCCCGGGTCAGCTTGCGACGCGATCCTTCTTCCTTAGCAGCAGAGATGTCTTCGCTACCCGAGGGCTTCTTCTTCATTATTGCGTCCAAGAGGGCCTTCTTTTTTTGAGTATTCTTATGTCGGACTGGTCTGCTTGCGCAACCAGCTTCGACCTCCACATGGGCCGGGCACATCCATCGTTGAAGACGCAGCGTTTCTGACCATGGTTTTCCAGCGCCAGACAAGCGTGCATGCGACACTGGTAATACCGACCAATACGCCGAACCAGACGCCGACGACACCCATGCCGAAGCCGAAGGAAAGCACGACGGCCACCGGCACGCCGAGCAGCCAGTAGCCGCAGACACCGATGACCATCGGCACGCGCGTATCCTTCAGCCCACGAAGGGCTCCGTTGGCGGCCGATTGCAGGCCATCGAAGATCAGAAAGGCGGCGAGGATCACGATCAGCTTTTGCGTCAGCACTGCGATTGCTGCA
>NZ_JBFUBG010000256.1:0-1662 GCF_056405875.1 Rhizobium sp. P1_E6
GGCCAAATGAAAGAGGATCAGCGGCTTCCATTTGCCTCCAAGGATCGCGAGAGCCGCTTCCAGACCGCATTGGAAATTCGTCTCGCTCATTGTGATCTCCGAATTCGGACACTTACGAAATAGTCAGTACTGGATTGCAGGTATGCTTGGTCTTACTTGAATTCGGCGATGATGTCGACGGGCATCGTCCTTCCCCATTCAGGCCCAAACCCGCGGATAGGGCTGCCAACATAGGTGAGCAGACATGAGCAATCCAAACCAGCCCTTGCTGGATCCAATCCGCCTGGGCGACGTCGATCTACCCAACCGCATCATCATGGCATCCATGACCCGCGCCCGCACGGACAACCCCGGCTTTGTTCCCAACGAGCTTCAGGCGCGATATTACGCACAGCGTGCATCCGCCGGACTGATCCTCACGGAGGGGACTTGGCCCAACCGCGAAGGCGTCGGCTTTATAAACGTGCCCGGGCTTTACACTCAGGATCAAGCCGACGGGTGGCGCCGGGTCACGGACGCCGTCCATCAGGCTGGGGGGCGCATCTTCGTCCAGCTCGGCCACATCGGATCCTCATCGCATCCAGAACTGCTTGATGGCGCGTTGCCGCTGGCCCCATCGGCAATTAACCCGGGATTGAAGGCGTACACCCCATCCGGTTTCCAGGAAACCGTGACGCCACGGGCGATGGATCTCGGCGATATCGCGCGAACGGTCGAGGACTATGCTAAGGCGGCCCGCTTGGCAAAGTCCGCTGGCTTCGATGGAGTCGAGTTACATGGCATCAGTACCTATCTGATCCCGACCTTCCTTTATGAAGCGCTCAATCAGAGGACGGACAACTATGGAAGCACGCCTGAAAATCGCGCGAGGTTCCCGCTCGAGATTATCGATGCCCTTGTGAGCGTTTGGGCGCCGGGGCGCGTCGGAATGAAGCTCAGCCCGGCCTTGACTGGTCTCGGCAATGTCATCGCTGGAACCGAAACGCTGGCAACGTTCGAATACTTGGTCAGTGAATTGTCGAAGCGTAATCTCGCCTACCTGCAGCTGATGAATCCGATAAGCGATCTGACAGGGACACCTGTGGAGGTTCTCGGCCAAGGCGTTGCCAAGCATTTCCGGCCGCTTTATTCCGGCAATCTGATTGCCAATGGCGGCTACACCTTCGAGAGTGGTAATGCTGTCATCCGTGATGGCCTCGCCGATGCTGTTGCCTTTGCCGCGCCCTTCATCTCCAATCCCGACCTGGTCGAGCGCTTCTCCAAAGACATCAAGCTCACCCCCAGCAATCCGGATACCTACTACAGCGGGGGAGCCGTGGGCTATTTGGACTATCCCGCCGCGATCGAACAAGTCGGCGCTTGATAGTAAGCATCAAATCCTCCTTCATCGGGTGGCGAGTATTTTGAGACCCTCGCTGCCCGATGGTACTGGCTTAAAGTGGAAGGAGAACAAGCCTCGCCTTAAAGAGCATTCCTGAGGTTGTATCTTGAACTGCCCCCATTTTCGACCGGACACTCAGCATAAGCAGGAAGGCTCAAGCACAGGCTTGAGGATAAGCTTATGTCTAACGAGTTTCGACAGGTTGACTTGATGATCGGTGACGTCCGGCGGCGACGCTGGACAACGGAACGCAAACTGCAGATCATCGAGGAAAGCTATGC
>NZ_JBFUBG010000257.1:0-1652 GCF_056405875.1 Rhizobium sp. P1_E6
TTATTATTCGGAGCAATTTTCACGGCTGCATATGCGGTGTCCGTCGCAGTACTTGCCTTTGATATCGGCCGTGAAAACGTGCTGTTTCTTCGCAACGCAGTCCGCAGATAAGCAATCACGACGCTCGCCGGACAAGTTCAACCTGCTCACGCAAAAGAGGAGATCGAGAATGACTGGCACATCGATGGGGATGCCTCAGATCGACGTTCTCATTCCTGCTTACAATGCAGAGACCACTATTGAATCCGCTGTTGCCAGTATTCAGTCTCAGACCATCCGCGACATCAGAATTATCATCGTCAACGACGGCTCGACCGACCGCACACAGGATATCTTGAACAAGATCGCGGAGGCCGATGAGCGAGTTCAGGTTCTAACGACGCGGAACGGCGGGATAGTATCGGCATTGAATGCCGGTCTGGAAATTTGCAACGCCGAATTTGTCGCCAGACATGACGCCGACGACCTCGCCTACCCCAACCGTTTTGAAGCGCAACTCAACTTCTTGCAGAACAACAAGGACTGCGTGGCGGTAGGCTCAAACATTCGACATATCGACCAGAACGGAAAGCTGATCGGCACCCAGTCGAGACTGTATGGGGATGTTCGACCGGACCCTGACTGGTTTCCTTCAAAGGAACCTTATCTGATGCACCCTTTCCTGATGGTGCGTCTTGACGCGATAAGGAAGGTCGGAGGGTACCGCTACGCTGTTCATGCGGAGGATACGGATCTCTATTGGCGCCTGCTTGGCGTGGGTCGGCTGCATAATTTGCGTGATATTCACGGGGAATACCGCATCCATAGCGGCAGTATATCCAGCGCATCCATGCTCAATGGTCGCGTTGCAGCAGTTGCATCTCAACTTGCAGCAATTTCTCATAAACGCCGCGTTCAAGGCCTTCCGGATATTGACTTTTCGCYCGGTCTGCGAGCGGACTATGAGCGCGCCAAGACACTTGGCAGCATACTGGAGCTTGCCGGGCAATCTCTTTCCCCTGATGAACAGAGCTACCTTAAGGCCGCCACTTCGGCAAAACTCCTGTCTTTGATGGAGTATAGACCTTATATCCCGGATCATCAGGATTGTGCCTTTATCGGCGAAGCGCTCGGCCAAACCGCCCTTTCCAAACAGAACAGGCGCGAGATCAGTCGGCTGAAAGGCAAGACTGCCTTACGGCTGTTGAAACTGGGCAGGCTGTCCGATGCCTTTGCGCTGCAACCTTCGTTGGAAAACATCGCACGAGCCGTTGTAAGCAATTTAAAGAAAAGCTTCTTTAAACGCAAACAATCCACCGCCCTGACAAATTGAAATAGAAATTAGAATTCTGTCGACGGAGAATAGAATATGAGCGTCGTGTCTCAGCTGCAAAAGACGATACTTTCGACTATGAGCGATCTGGTGCCGAAGGATGGGCGCTTTGCTTTGGTGGACTTTCCCGATCACAATAACGTAGGGGACAGCGCTATTTATGTCGGCGAATCCGATCTCTTTAAGCGGTTTTCGTTGCGGCCTGCTTACATCTCGTCAGTCCACCACACCAATTGGACAGATATGGAAAGCGCAATCGGCGACGGTCCCATTTTCATTCACGGCGGAGGAAATTTTGGCGATCTTTGGCCGGAATTCAATGATTTCCACGAGGAAATCC
>NZ_JBFUBG010000258.1:0-1615 GCF_056405875.1 Rhizobium sp. P1_E6
TTCATGAAGTCTGTCTTGCGGCCTGGCTTTCGGCCCCGTGGCGTGTAGCCATTCTTCTCACTGTTACTCTTGACCTTCGGCCTTGTCTGCTGATTCTGGCGCTCTTTGATATAGGCCAGAACGTCACCGAGCCGCTTGTTCTCGGTGATCGCCGCATGCGTCACCCGCTGGTCCTTATCGAACGTCCTGTAGGGCAGGGAATGCCCCTTCCACCGCACATCCAATCGACCGTCGGCATAGGCGTAGGTCTCGACATAGCGACCAGCTAAACCGCGCGTCACTTCGCTCTCCTCCAACATGATCCGCTTGCGCTCAAACGAAAACGTCAACTGCGATCCGACATAGCGCTGCTCGCGTTTGCACAGAATCTCGCCCAGCCGTTCCGGCGCCAGATTTATCGGCCGGTGCAGGTCTTCCGACCGGGCAGGGACAATCGCAAACCGGGCATTGTAGTACTCCATGAAGCCAGGCAAAAACGCGTTGCCAGTCTCCATGTCGCAGATATGAGCCAGCCGTAATTCCTTGACCAGCCGATCCTGCAGCGTCCGGTTCATCCGTTCGACACGACCCTTGGCCTGACTCGAATTTGCGCAAAGAATCTCGATGCTTAGTTCCGAGAGCGCACGGCCGAACTGGGTCATGCCCTGGCCACCCTTGGCGTCCTTCTTCGCCACCCGGAACACCGTATGCTTGTCGGAATAAAAGGCGATCGGAGCGCCATGCTCCTTCAAGTAAAGTTCGAGCGCGTCGAAATAGGTGAACGTGCTCTCCGATCGTACAAAGCGCAACTGCATCAATCTGCCAGTCGCATCATCGACAAACACCAGCAGCGAGCACGGCGGTCCGCGATCTTCAAACCAGCGATGCTCGGAGCCGTCGATCTGCACCAGCTCGCCATAAGCCTCGCGCCGTAGCCGCGGCTGGTGAAACGTCCGGCGCTGCTTGCGCGACAGCCAAAGTCCGGCCTCCGTCATCCAGCCGCGCAACGTCTCGCGCGACACCCGCAATCCATCTCGCTCGGAAAGCTTCTCGGCCGCCAAGGTTGGTCCGAAGTCTGCATAGCGTTCACGAACCAGCGTCACCGCGTAATCCCGAACACCATCGCTGATCCGGTTGTTCGACGGCCGGCCGATCGCCTTGTGCCGGATCGACGCCGCACCACCAGTGCGGATCCGATACAACAGCCGGCGCACCTGGCGCTCGCTCAAATCAAGCACATGCGCCGCCGACACCAATGTCATCCGGCCGGCGATGACTTTCGACAAAATCTCGATCCTCTGCAGATCACGCTCGCTCATCGCAATCAGTCCCATCCGCAATCTCCCAGACGTCGTTCAGACGCGGGGAGTGTGACATTCCAACTTTGCAGAAACAGGACACTTCAACTTTGCGGCTACACGAGGTAATGATATAATATAGCTTATGGAACTTGTCGAAAAACCAGCCCATGGTTACTGCTTGGCGTCAGTTGGTGCTTGTTGGGCCAGAAGCTTCACGGCGCCCGACAAAGCCTCAAGTTCCCTTTGGATGCCATTCGGGACAGTTTCGGAATCCGTGTCGGAACCTCTGCTTTCCACTTGCTGATCAAAAGGGCTCGGCGTTCGCCGTCTAAGAC
>NZ_JBFUBG010000259.1:0-1613 GCF_056405875.1 Rhizobium sp. P1_E6
CCTCTCCGCGGTCTGGTCGGCGCTTGTTCGGCGCGGGCGTTCTCATAACGAGCAACTGACAGGCTGGCAATTTACGTTGAGAGGCGGTTAAGGGTGTGGCCGGACCGGGCCAGACGCTAGCGATTGCTTTACATATTTTTCAACTAATACGTCTAGATACGTTTCCACACTCGCTTCATCACAACGATGTGCTTCTCATGGAGTCTAGAAAAAGAAAGCCCTACTTCAGCGGATTTTCCCTTTTACCCGTGCGCACTAGTCGAAATGAATTTATTCCATGGACGTATCTGCAAAAAATATTGTCAACGGCAATGAACATTCCGTTGAGGAGAATAGGGAAAGAACATTTTGAATTATGTAATTAGTTTTTTTGGACTTAAATTACGCTCACCGGGAGGAAAGAAAGAGAAATTCCTGGCAATTTTTTCTGCAATAATCATTTTCGCCATCGGAAGCGTATCGAATATCGGAATGACTAAGTTAAGCGATTCTCTCTTCCCAGATGAGGTCCAACAAGACCTCGTGGCGACGCAAGAAAAAATCCAAGAAAAGGTCAACAATATTGAAGCGATAGGTAAGTCTATTACCGATAAAATATCGGTTGTAGATGGTAAGCTAAGTGCAAATCTCAATTCTGATGTTGAGCGATTGAAAGAGGCAGTCACGAACTTAAAGCCTGATATTGCCCATGTTGGAACCGTTAGCGGAGAGGCTGTTCGTCTTTTCACCGAGGCGAAACAAAATGACATCAAAAAAAGGAACTTTAGCGTTTTAAGTGACTTTGTCGTGCCGTCGGGCCAAGGGGCAACGGTTTGCCCAGATCGCTATACTTTCAGTATGAAAGAAACCGTTGGCACGTCGATTGAGGCCGCCCTATCTGGTGGAGGGGACCAAACCAGGTCGGCATTGGCTCCGGGTGGTTCGATATATCTGAAAACTGCAACTGGAAACATCGTTCAAGTTGCCTATCAGAGCAAATACGGTGAAGGAAGAGATGCGACTTACGGCTTTTCGGTATTCTGTGGCCCGGGAAATGGCTGATATTTCCGTCTATCGTCAATAGATACTGAGGCTAAGAGATTTTAACACGCCATAGACATTACTATACCGCCTCAACTAAATGCTGGAAATATGGCGATAAGAGCTCGGTCTAGCGCCTCTTTGGCTGGTAGCAGCACCCAGCGTAGAAATTCCTGACGGCCGAGATCGCTCTACGAGGGTCATTTGACTGGTAATCCTCGACTCCTAGCTGTATCGACACCACGGCGTTTTCGAACAGTTCGCTCATGACAGACATTCTATGCGGCGGAAGGCCCTTTGTATCGGCTTCGAGCGCCAATAATAGTTCTGGATCGAATTTGAGTGCTTCCGCGGCCTTTGATGATCTCTGCCAAGAAACATCCTTGATTGGCGCAAACGCTTCATACCTCAACATCGAAAGGCCAACCATGATAGCTTGAGAGTGAGCCATCATCGGCCTTTTTCACCGTCAATCTGAAGCGTGTTCCGATGGCACTTTCTCGGATTGCTTGTGGGCATGACTTAATCAAAACCGTCGGATCATAGCCTTGGCCATCAACGGCTTTAACCCCGGTTTTCCCATTGTCCAGGTG
>NZ_JBFUBG010000260.1:0-1606 GCF_056405875.1 Rhizobium sp. P1_E6
CGATAGACGATCTCGCTTCGATAAATCCCGGCGCGTATCGCTCTGTTCCTGGCACGACTGACGTTGCACTGCCCGATTGGAGGCGAAACATGCCAGTTGGAAGTGCCTTGCGCGTCGGTTTGCCAGCCTTCGGCTGAAGCAAGCGTCGAACCAACAAGCAGCGCGAATGCTGAAAGTACAAACATGGACGACAATCGAGATTTCACGATATTACTCCGAGGCGATCCAGCTATCGATGCCTCCGGTATTATCTGAAATTGCTGAATAGATCATCCGACAGTGGTCAATCGGCTTGGACTTCTCAGGGAATGGTGAACAATTGGAATTGCTCGCGACTGCGGCGACATGTCGGGGCACGGTACCGCCGGGTTCGGCAACCGGCTGCATCAGAAACAATGAAGCGCACCGATGGCCGTTCGCAGCTGCGTGTTCGGCGTCCTGATCCGGGGGGCTGCGAATAGAGTCGTGCCCGGTAGCAGCTCAAAGTGACATTGTTGACTGGTCGGGCGCTAGYGCGACGATCGACGCTAGGCGAGTTTAAGCCGGTAGGTGATCGATACTCATATGTTAGCACACGATGTGGTTGGAGAACTCGGCTCCCACAGAGGCGGCAACTGCACAAAGTTGGCATTGGTGGCTCGAGCTAATCGGCCGACGATATTCTTGCCTAACTGATGCGATGCGCGAGCTCCGGCGACGCAGCGATCGTAATCGCATGCTGTGACGAAGTTCTCGCGCCATTCCGGGCGAGCGCCAGATCGTCTTGGATTGGAAGATACGCGGGCGTCTCAGCTGTATATGGTGTAGGGCCTTCAATCGGAGTTTTGGTCGTTGATACAACCGCTTACCCGTAAACGTTTAGAATGCACACCTTTCGGAGTTTGGAGATTTTGACGTGCATTGCTTTGCGAAAGACGGAGGTGCCTTTTCACAATACAGCTAATAGTTCCATAAGATAGATTATGCGATTTTCATCTGTAAGGGGGTACATTCTATTTCCAAGTGCGACATGCCAATGATTTCAATGGCTTCACTTTRGAGATTTTGGCATGTCCCGATGCTATSMGCAAYTRWCCCTCGYCGATCGACGGCGRCTTCACCACCTCGTCGCACGCAAGGTGCCGATCAACRAGATGGCCCGCCAACTCGGGCGCMATCGTTCGACCATCTAYCGTGAGATCAGGCRAAATACGTTCCAGGATCACGAGTTTCCCGAATACAGCGGCTATTTCTCCACSGTTGCKGATGACATTGCCAAGGAACGACGCCGRCGCTTGAGAAAGCTGCGGCGCCATCCGCATCTGCGTCGTATGATCATTGAGAAACTGGAGGCTACTGGTCGCCGGAGCAAATTGCAGGCCGTCTTCTGGCCGATGGGATCAGCTTGCGGATCTGCGCCGAGACGATCTATCGTTTCATCTATGGCAAGGAAGACTACGGGCTTGGGCTTTACCGTTATCTGCCCGAGGCGCGCCGCAAGCGTCGTCCGCGTGGCTCTAGGAAGCCGCGCGACAGCGTGTTTCCAGCCAGCCACAGGATATCGCAACGTCCTGATTCTATTGGCGATCGATCGGTGTTTGGACACTGGGAAGGTGATCTTTTGATC
>NZ_JBFUBG010000261.1:0-1599 GCF_056405875.1 Rhizobium sp. P1_E6
CACTGGTTGCCATGGTCGAGGGCGTGAGGGCGCTTGGCATGGAGACCTGTATGACGCTCGGCATGCTGACGCCTGATCAATCCGCGAGACTCGCCACCGCGGGGCTCGACTATTACAACCACAATATCGATACCTCGGAACGCTTCTATTCCGAGATCATTACGACCCGCACCTTCGAGGATCGGCTGGAAACGCTCGCCAATGTCCGCGACGCCGGCATCAAGGTCTGTGCCGGTGGCATTCTCGGCATGGGCGAAACGGTCGAGGATCGCATTGCGATGCTGGTGACGCTTGCCAATCTGCCGGCACCGCCCGAAAGCGTTCCGATCAACATGCTGATCCCAATCCCCGGCTCCAAACTAGAGAATGCAGAGCCGATCGACCCGATCGACTTCGTTCGCATGATCGCGCTGGCGCGCATTCTCATGCCGAAGTCGCATGTCCGCCTCTCCGCCGGCCGCACCGACATGAGCGACGAGATGCAGGCACTCTGTTTTTTTGCCGGCGCCAACTCAATCTTCGTCGGCGACACACTGCTGACGGCGGACAATCCCGCTGAGGATCATGACGGCGCGCTCTTCCGCCGGCTCGGCCTCAGGCCGCTCGAGCGGGAGCCAGCGCGTTGAGGGCGCCGGCGCTCGCCCGCTATGAGGCAGCGCTGGCTGGCCTGCGCACCCGGTCGCGCATGCGCGAGCGCGTCTTGCCGCAGGGCATCGACTTTACGTCAAACGATTATCTGGCACTGGCCACAGCACCCCGCATGAAAGCTGCCTTCGCGTCTGCCCTCGACAGGGGGGTAGCGGTCGGCGCGGGCGGTTCACGTCTGCTTCGAGGCAATCATGCCGAACACGAGGTGCTTGAAGCCGAGGCCGCATCCTTCTTCGGTATGGAAAAGGCGATCTACTTCTCCAGCGGATTTGCCGCCAACGTTGCGCTCTTTTCGTCCCTACCCCAGCGCGGTGACCTGATCGTCCATGACGCACTGATCCATGCAAGCGTTCACGACGGCATATCTGCCAGCAAGGCGGAGGCGATCAGCGTATCCCATAACGCGGCAGACGCATTTGACGAGGCGATCCGTCTCTGGCGCGCCAAAGGCAGTGATGGCCGCCCATGGATCGCGGTGGAGAGCCTCTATTCCATGGATGGCGACAGGGCGCCGCTTGCAGCTCTTGCTGATCTCGCCAGCCGGCATGACGGCTTCCTTGTCATCGATGAAGCGCACGCGACCGGAGTGTTGGGGCCCCAGGGCCGTGGTTTGGCCGCTGATCTCGAAGGGCGCGCAAATGTTTTGGTGCTGCACACCTGCGGAAAGGCGCTGGGTGTTTCTGGCGCGCTTGTCGGGCTGCCCGGAGTGCTTGCCGACTACATGGTCAATCGTGCCCGCAATTTCATTTATTCGACCGCCCCCTCTCCGCTCATGGCCGCCGCAGTGCGCGAGGCGCTGCGCATAATCGCCGACGAACCAGAACGACGCGCATGCCTGCGAAGGCTCGCTGCTTTTGCGAGCGAGACAGCGTCCGCGCGCCTCGGCATCCGTTCGAGCGGCTCGCACATCCTGCCCGTCATGATCGGAGATAATGCCAGGGCGCTTCGGAT
>NZ_JBFUBG010000262.1:0-1583 GCF_056405875.1 Rhizobium sp. P1_E6
GGTCGATACCCGCCGTGACACCTGCCGATGTCCAGATGTCACCGTCTTTTGTGAAGATGCGATCTCCATCGACTTTGATCCGCGGGAAGGTGCGTTGGAGCTGGCCAACGTATTTCCAATGGGTTGTGGCACGACGCCCATTCAACACGCCAGCGGCAGCCAGAAGAAAGGAACCGGTGCAGACACTCRCAATGCGCCGCGCTTTGCGGAGACTTTTACTGAAGGCGCCGTCGATCGCAAACCCCAGGTTCGCAGGATTGGTCAGCACGTCTCCTCCCGTAAAGAGGATCGTATCGTAGGGCTCCGACCGGATCGCTTCGGTCGCGACCGCCAACCCGGACGAGCTGACGACAAGGCCACCGTCCTTTGAGACGATGTGGAGCCTGTACGGGCCACAGCCATGCTGTCTGCCGGCGCATTCGAATGCCGCCAATGGCCCGCTCAGATCCTGGATCTGAAATTGCGGGTAGACGACAAAAGCGACATCGCGCGTGACGATCGCGGTTTCGTCTTCGATCTTGGCCAGCATGTTCATGTCGGATCCTTCAAAGCCCGGGACTGCTCAAACGCCTCGGCGATTGGCCTGCATCTCTAGCACCTGTTTTTCAAGTCTGCACCTGACTGCGACCAAAAATGAGGGAAGTGCGTCATTTTTCCGCACGAAGGCGTGGTGTAGAGAAGATGGGACGATGGAACATCCGGTCGATACCGCTGATCTCTCCGGCCGTTGGCAACGGCCTGAAGCGCACTTCGCGGCGGTCAAGCCCGTCAGGTTGCAACGAGTGAACAGGACGATATCGGCTCTGAATGCGTCGGTCGTCGCTTTTGACGGCCGGGGCTCGCGCTGGTCGTCTCGGACAATGAGACAGGATCTTGGCTGATGACACCAGTGGATATTGCCGAGGAATTCGCACAAGTTCGCAGGATGCGGATGGCGTCCGTGATCGAGGGAACAACTCTCGTAGCCCTCCTTTTCATCGCGGTGCCTTTGAAGCACCTCCTTGGATTTTCGGTCGCCGTGGCGATCATGGGACCGGTCCACGGAGTTGCGTTTGTCTTTTATGCCTGGACCCTGATCCAGACGGTCTCTGGTGGCGATTTCCGTGGTCCGGAGATCGCGAGAATGATCGTCGCCGCCTTCATCCCTTTCGGCGGCTTTTTCAACGATCGCATGCTGGCACGACGCCAGGCGACGCGACAATCTTCAATCTAGGGAAATCTGATGGACTACCTCTGGCTAAAAGCCATCCACATCGCAGCCGTGATCACCTGGGTCGGCGGCATGTTGACCGTCGCGGTGACGACGACCGCCTTCAGCGCGGTTGCGCGGGGCCCGACCGATGCGGCCCGAGCTGCGTTCTTTGCACAGGTTCGGCGCTGGGACCGAAGGATCACGACACCGGCAATGCTCACGGTTTGGGCCTTCGGACTGGCGCTGGCGGTGACGGGCCAATGGTTTTCACAGCCGTGGCTCAGTGTAAAAATCGCTCTCGTGTTGGTGCTGTCCGCGCTTCATGGCGTGCTTTCGGGTGGCCTCAGGCGCCTTGCCCTCGGGCAACAACCTCACGGTGTCACCACCATCC
>NZ_JBFUBG010000263.1:0-1563 GCF_056405875.1 Rhizobium sp. P1_E6
CCATGCGCTCGATGATCACAACCTGCTGATAGTCCTTTTCGCCGAAATAGGACCTGTCGGGCTGAACAATGTTGAGGATTTTGCAGACGACCGTTGCGACGCCGGCAAAATGCCCGGGCCGGACCGAGCCTTCCAACAGCCCGCCAAGCGCGGGAACGTCGACCACAGTCAGCATCGGGCGCGGATACATGTCCTCGACGGTCGGAGCAAACAGGATATCAACGCCAGCCTCTCTGAGCAGGGCGCCGTCGCGCTCGAGATCACGGGGATATTTCGTCAGATCCTCGTTGGGGCCAAATTGCAGAGGATTGACGAATATCGAGGCAACGACGACGTCATCTGCGGCGCGCGCACGGGCCATCAGTTCCATATGCCCGGCATGCAGATAGCCCATTGTCGGGACCAAACCGACCGTGCGGCCCTCTCCCCTCAGGCCTGCGAGCGCGTGGCGTAGCGCTTCGATACTTGCATAAACCTTCATTCCGTCTCCTCCGGTTTCGGGCCGACACAAAAACGGCAAGAGAAGAACGACGTCAATCGGGCGCAAAACATAATATCGATTAGATAAGCTGCATGTTCACAAGCTCTCCTTATTCGGCCCTTAGGCATGGGGATTGGAGCATAATGCCACCTACATGACTGGCCGCTCCATCGCCATGCGCATCGTCCCCTCATCCTCGTCTGGCTGCCGCCGGGTCTGACAGAGCTGCGCGGCTTCACAAGTTCGCAGCCGATCTTCCTTCGATTCGAGAGACAGCGGTGCATGCGCTGCGTCCATCGACGAGGGGGCAAGCAGACGCATGTCAGCCGTTCCTTTCGGACAAAGACACCTCAGATCGCGTCATAATGCTCGATTTGCGGGTCGGCGCCGACGGCCTCGTGTTGCGTTGCGAAGCGATCATCGTTAACGCTGTCGATGAGCAGCGCGTGTTGGAAACCTCTTGGTGCGAGATCGCAACCTTGCACTCTTCCCCGTCGCTTTGGATATTAAAAAACACGAAGTTATATCAGCGGCTTGCGAAGGGCTTCCATCAAGGGCGAATGTTTAGACGCCGCCAGTGCCATCCGCCGGTTCAGATGAATGAGGGATCCAGGGCCGTGTTTTTCGAACGGATGATCGTAACCAGGTGCTTACGCATCATATGCGTGCTGGCCCTGGCATCCGTTGGTTTTGGCCATCAATTCAATCCGACGTTGCTCCTGCAGCAGCGGATCGATGCGGCCGCCGAATTCGCTCTGCCCGACGGCTCTATCCCGTCGCTTTGCGAAAACGACAAAAATTCTGGCGGAAAGCAACCGGCAGGTTTTGCGCAAAGTTGCGAGGCCTGCAGGATTATCGCATCCGTCCTTTTGCCTGCGCCTTCGGATCAATGCGGTCGGCGGATTGCGTTCTCGCTGCAGCCTGCGTTGCCTGGCGCACATCCGACACCGCTCTATCCGTTCGTGCCTCCGAAATCGCGGCCGCGCGCGCCGCCGCATTCACTCCAATTGGTCTGATCCTTCGGGATAAAACCCACATTCAGGACCGGCGCCCTCCGCGCCAACAATCTTTCGGAACATTTT
>NZ_JBFUBG010000264.1:0-1559 GCF_056405875.1 Rhizobium sp. P1_E6
CCCGATCGACGTGCTGATCGCCAGCACCCGCCCGCTGGTTCCGGGCTGCGTCATCAACGTTCGCCCGATCGGCGTCCTGAAAATGGAAGACAATTCCGGTAAGGACGAGAAGATCATCGCCGTTCCGTCGCCAAAGCTGACGCAGCGCTATGACAAGGTGAAGGATTACACCGACCTTCCCGAAATCACGCTGAAGCAGATCGAGCACTTCTTCGAGCACTACAAGGATCTTGAGCCCGGCAAGTGGGTAAAGATCTACGGCTGGGGTGATTACAAGGAAGCCGGTGAGCTTATCCTTGAGGCGATCGAACGCGCCAAGAAGGAAAAGGCCTGATCTTCAGGCCAGAAGCCTTTCGAGCTTTTCTATCAAATCCTCCGGGTCGCCATCGATCCGGAGGATTTTTTTACGCGCCGTGTCGCCGGAAGCGATGCTGACGGAGGATTTGGCGATACCGAGCGATTTGGCGACGAGCGCGATCAGCGCCTTGTTCGCCTTTCCCTTTTCCGGGACGGCGGTGACGCGCGCCTTCAGCAGCATTCCGCCTTCACCATCGGGCTCAATGCCATCGATGGCATCGCGCCCGCCATTCGGCGTCAGCCGGATGGCGAGATGGACATGATCGTCGAATTTTTTCCAGGGCCGGTTCAAACGAAGAGCGGATAGATCGTCGTCCAGAGGAAGGAGCGCAGGAAGAAGATGATCAGCAGCAGGATAATCGGAGAGATATCGATGCCGCCGAGATTGGGCAGCAGGCGGCGGATCGGGCGCAACACAGGTTCGGTGACGTTGTAGAGGAACATCCCCACCTGATTGACGAACTGATTGCTGGAATTGATGACGTTAAATGYAAAGAGCCAGGAAAAGATAGCGCTTGCAATCAGGATCCAAGTATAAATTTGCAAAGCCAAATCAATGGTTTGAAATAGCGCAATCATCGTCGTCTCCAATTCGTTGTTGACAGACATGTAGACATTGGCGACTAAACGGGCAAGTACCGTGTGGGAGAGCACGGTGAATCATGTTTAACGGCCGCTCTTACATGGCTTTTGGCGCCCGTTCCCTCGGAAAAGCTTCATGCCGCTTTCGCCTACCGGAGATCGTTTTGCCGCGTTCCGGCACCCGTCTTACACCCGCTTCTTCTTTGCGCGCTTCCTGCTTTCCTTCTCGCAGCAGATCGTCAGCGTCGCAGTCGGCTGGCAGATGTATGACCAGACAGGGAGCGCAATTTATCTCGGCCTCATCGGGCTTGTGCAGTTCCTGCCGTCCCTCGTGCTGATCCTTGTGACCGGCTCCGTGGCCGACCGGCACAATCGCCGCGCCATCGCCTCGATCTGCTCGTTTGTCGGCGCGCTCTGCACGCTGGCGCTTCTGGCGATGACGCTTACCGGCACCTTTTCGCCGATCCCGGTCTTTGCCGTGCTGCTGATCTTCGGCATCGAGCGCGCCTTCATGACGCCGGCCGTACAATCGCTTGCGCCGAACCTGGTGCCGGAGAAGGATCTCTCCAATGCGATCGCCTGGAATTCATCTTCATGGCAGCTTGCGGCAATTACCGGTC
>NZ_JBFUBG010000265.1:0-1538 GCF_056405875.1 Rhizobium sp. P1_E6
GCTCAGGTCCGGTCAGCCTGCTCGAATTCGACGAGCGTCCCGCAAAAGTCGGTTGGATGAGCGAACAATACCGGAAGGCCGTGTGCACCAATTTTCGGGGCGCCGTTGCCGAGGATCCGTACCCCCGCCTCTGACACCTTCCTGCCTGTTGCCTCGATATCGTCTACCTCGAAGCAGATGTGATGAATGCCTCCCGACGGGTTCTTGGCCAGAAAGGAACTGATCGGAGAGTCCTCCCCAAGCGGATGAAGCAGCTCAATCTTGGTGTTCGGGAACTGAATGAACACGACCGTGACACCGTGCTCGGGCAGATCCTGCGGCGCTGAGACCTGGGCGCCGATTTTCGAATAGAGAGCGACCGCACCGGCCAGATCCGGCACCGCGATGGCAATGTGGTTTACGGGACCGAGCATGTRACCTCACTGATTGCGCAATTTGCCCTGCATCAGATCGACGATCGCGCGGGCAGCTTCGAGAACGTTCGTTCCTGGACCGAAGACGGCAGCGACACCGTTTTCGAGCAGAAAGTCGTAATCCTGGCGCGGAATGACGCCACCGACGACGACGATGATATGGCTTGCGCCACGCGCCCTAAGTGCGGCAACGAGCTGGGGCGCCAGGGTCTTGTGCCCGGCTGCAAGCGACGACATGCCGACGACGTGGACTTTGTTGCTGACGGCCATGTCGGCCGCTTCGTCCGGCGTCTGGAACAAGGGGCCGGCCAGAACCTCGAAACCAATGTCGCCGAAGGCTGACGCAATGATCTTGGCGCCTCGGTCGTGCCCATCCTGCCCGAGCTTTGCCACCATGATCTTAGGCTTGACCGAGAGAGATTTCGCAAAATCGCCGAGGCGATGAACCAATGTCGAATATTCCGGATCGTTGTCATAGGCAGCGCCGTATACGTCGCTCACCACCTCGGGGGTCGCGCTATGATCGCCGAAGACCAGACGCATGGCATCCGATATCTCGCCGACCGTGGCGCGTGCGCGGGCGGCATCGACGGCGGCCTCCAGGAGATTTCCTTGTCCGCTACGGGCGATTTCGGTCAACCGCGCGAGGGTCGTTGCGGTTGCCGTCGGATCGCGCCGGGATTTCGTGTCTTCGATGCGCCTGACCTGGGCGAGGCGGACGGCAGCGTTGTCGATATCCAGGATGTCGAGCGTGTCTTCATTTTCGAGCCGGTATTTGTTGACGCCGACGATAACCTCTTCGCCGCGGTCCACCGCGGCCTGCCGGCGTGTGGCGGCTTCCTCGATCCTGCGCTTCGGCATGCCGGTTGCGACGGCCCGGGTCATGCCACCAAGCGCTTCCACTTCCTCAATCAACGCCCAGGCCTGTGCTGCGAGTTCGTCCGTCAGGCTTTCCACATAATAGGATCCGGCCAGTGGATCGACGACCCTGGTGACGCCGGTCTCATGCTGCAGGATGAGCTGGGTGTTACGGGCGATGCGGGCGGAGAATTCGGTGGGGAGCGCAATGGCTTCATCCAGCGCGTTGGTATGGAGCGACTGGGTGCCGCCTAAAACGGCAGAGAG
>NZ_JBFUBG010000266.1:0-1527 GCF_056405875.1 Rhizobium sp. P1_E6
ATTGCCGGCTGACTACATCGATCGCGTGGCGGAGGTCTTTCGTGAAGACCCGGAATTGGGCTTTATCGGAGGGCGTATCGAGCTCTTCGATCCGGACGATGCGCCGGTAACCATCGACCTGCGGGATCATAGGGTCGAAATTCCTGCCAATGCTTATGTTTCCGCAGGCATGCTTCAAGGCGCCAATATGGTGATCAGACGCGATGTCCTGGTCAAGACCGGCGGCTTTGACCGTCGCCTTGGTGCTGGTACGCCTTTCCCTTGTGAGGATATCGATGCCGTCGCGGCGGCAGTATGGGCTGGATATCGAGGCGCATACGACCCTCGTCCAGTAATTCTGCATCATCATCGTCGTAAGGCGGCCGATGTACCGGACATCCTGCTAAGCTACGATCGGGGGCGGGGCGCTTATTATATGAAGTATCTTTTGAAGCCTGAGACGCGCGCCGCCTATGTGCGCGGCTGGTGGGAAACGTCTGGCCCGGCGCACAGGCCTATAACATGGCGTCGCCTCGGACGCGAAATTGCCAGTGCAAGGGCATTCCTCGCACAGACCACGACCCGTTCAGAAAAGAGATTTTGGGGCAGCCTGCTCGGTTTTTCGGAGCATTTCGCAAAATTTGCTGCCGAGTTCGTGAGGATCGTCCGGTTTCAGAAGCGCGCACTTCCGTGATCAATAGGGAAGCGTAACCTTTTGGCGACACGCGGATGCGTGTTTGAGGCTCACTTAGTCTATGTGACCTAGCGCGCTTATGAGCCGCGCTAGGCCTTGCACTACATTCCTCGACGTTGATAAATCGCGCGCCGGACGGCGTCAGATCGCAAGGTTTTGCCGCTCCTTAAGGATGGAAATTGCCTCATCGAGCGACTGAGCGAAATAGCGGTTTTCGCTGAATGTCCCCCATGCCTTGGCAAAGCCACTGATCTTGCCATAGCTGTTATCGATGACGACGTGCGGGATATCCAGAAGGGTGCAAAGAATATGCCCGTGAAGGCGATCCGTGATGACCGTTCGCCCCTTCGACAGTAGTTCGGTTCCGGTCTTCAACCGAGCGCGCGCAACCATCTCCAGCAGATTTCCGCGGCGGTGATGCTTGTTACCTGGAAGTAACTGCCAGGGCTCGTGAGCATTGGCCGAGAGGTATGACTTGATCTTGTTGAGCTTCGAGTTGTCGGAAATTTCTTCGGGCCAGTCGACGATGAGAACTCGATCCTTCGAATATTGATGCTTCGAAATGTCGACACCGCGTGTCTCTTTGTCCTGCCGCAGGAGCATCAATAGCTCATGAGTAGGGGGCAGCCGATCTCGTTTCTCGATCATGAAAGCGCTGTCGGGGCACAGCCTGATATCCGCCTTGAAATTCTCCTTCGCAAAGTCATAGCTGCGCTGGTCGCGTACCAGCAGCACGAAATCCCTATGTGCTTCGCAGAGCGCTGCCATACTCGCAGCCTTTTCGGGCTGTTCATAGAATATCGTTTGAGGAAGCTGAATGACTCTTCTGTTTGGATAGCGTCTCAGGATTTCCT
>NZ_JBFUBG010000267.1:0-1522 GCF_056405875.1 Rhizobium sp. P1_E6
ATCCCGCTACCATCGGCGTGCTGCCGTCGTTCCTGTCGCGTATCGCTCGAAAATATCCCGATATCCGCCTGCATATCGAAAGCGGCACCACCGATGACATCATCCGTCATATCGAGGCGGGGCGCATCAATCTCGGCTTCATAAGGCCGGTGGAGAATATCGGCTCGCTACGCTTCTTCTCGATTGCCCAYGAGCGTTAYCTGSTGGCSGTCGCYAGGGASAGCCCGCTCTCCTTGAAGAGCGAGATCGAYMTCGAGGATCTGCGCWMYGAGAAGATCATCTCCTTTYCCCGCCAGAACCTCTCCTACAGCGAGCGGTATTTYGCGGAAAAGTTCGAGRAGCATGATCTGACCGATAGTGTTGCCTATACATGCGACGACACCTTCTCGCTGGTGTCGCTGGTGTCGCTGGTCTCAGCCGGGCTTGGCATCGGCTTCGTGCCGGAATGGACGCAGGATCTGCCCAACCGCGGCTTCGAGCTCAAGAAAGTGAAGGGGATCGATTTCAAGATCGGCTTGGGTGTTGCATGGAACAGGGAGGATCCGACCGCAGCACGAGACGACATCATCGATATTGCGCGATCGCTAGCGCGGCCGGGCAGATGAGGGCAGGGGCGGGTCGTCATTAGCGACGATCGCTACTGGTGCGAGCTCGGCCCAAAAGCGGAATACTCGGTCGTGGGGCAGTCGGTCCCGCGTCTTCTTCGGACCGCTTCGCTGACGCTCCTGCGGCTGCACATCCTCACACCCTCGTGTGGCGCGAATTCCCGCTTTCCCAGACGGTTCCGTCCGGCCGCTATGCTGAAAGCTCCGATATGCTTCTTTTTCTCTCTCGCCGATCCTGGCGGATCGGCGAGCAGCGCTGTGTGACTTTCGGCCTCTCGTGCTGCGCACGACGCCACTAGAGACAGGAATACGGGATGGGAAAGCGGTGTTCCGCTGACGATCCAGTCCTTGAGGCACTGCGGCTCAAACTGGCTTTCGACCACGACCATCCGACCGCCGCGCGACGACATCATCGATATCGCGCGTTCGTTGGTGAGGCCGGGCAGGTGATGAGCAGGCACGTCCGGCCGTTGAACAAAAAGAAGACGCGACGGAGCGATGCTTGATCGCTGCAGACGTTCCGACAATTGCTTCCATGCTAAGAGCGTCTGCCAGTAAAACGGCGATAGACGAACGTGCGCAATCTGTTCCTAAGATTTGCCGTCCTGCTCTGGGCCGATGCGATCGGGGCATGTGAGTACAGTTCGATATCGACAAAGCCGGCGGCCTTGAGCAGCGGCAGGAGCGTTTCGGGCCTCAGGCCTGCGCCGAAGGGCAGGGCCTCCATGATGTGGGCGTGGCGGGTGCTCAATGCGCCGCCATAATTTTTGTTAGCGCCGATGACGCTGTCGATCCAGGAGATCCGGCGGCTGACCTCCATTCTGCCCGACCGAGACTCAGATTGGGAAGATCTCTGGCGGTGCCGAGGGAGACCATCTTGCGCAGCTGGAGCATGATGCCAGCACACCGTCCAACAG
>NZ_JBFUBG010000268.1:0-1522 GCF_056405875.1 Rhizobium sp. P1_E6
CGAACCGGGGCGCCTTGCCTTAAGAATCGCAGCACCGGGCACTTCGAGCTTCTCCAACCCTCCGAGAGCGCGACCTCACCTTCTGGACGGGCCTCCAGCACGCCAGAGAAGAAGAAACCTTTGAAAGGCCTCATCGATATTTTCTTGCGCATCGTGAAAAAGATCTCGCCACCTCTGCTGACCGCGGCGGGTCGCCCTCACGGTAGTGCTTGCATCCGTTCGGTGGCGCGCCTGAGCAGGCCGTGTGGTTTACCGAGAAGGCGAGGCATCCTTCGCAAATTAAAAACTACGTGTATCCCTCAACGTATCGTGCTATTATTAGTTGTTTCTAAATTACGACCTGCCGCGATCAGAGTTGACCGCGGCCCCTTGTGGTTTCCAAACATATCACTGCACACACGAACCCTCGCTCTGGTAAGTGGCAAGGGTGTTTGGGAGGACGACYATGATRCGCYTYRTTTCAATCGCAATAGCAKTTGCMGGTCTTGGCTTGGCAGGCCAGGCCTTGGCCGCGGAAGTGGACATGTCAAAGGTCACCTGTAAGGAAGTTGGCGACATGCCTGCCGCCAAAACCATCGGCGTGGCGATGTGGGTGAACGGGTACGTTCATGGAAAAGCTGGCAGTGCGATGATCGACGGCGAAAAGGCTCACGCCAACGCGGAGAAGGTCGCCGCCTATTGCAAGAGCAACACCGGCTCTACGCTGGCAGACGCCATGGAAGCGGTCTCTAAAATGTAGCAGAACCTGTGACAGTGGCGGCATTCACGCCGCCACTGAGAGCATCAAGGCTATAGTTATGGCCTCTTAACGGGAGACGGACCATGTTCGGACTCAAGTCTTTCACCGCTGCCTCGATGGCTGCAATATTCTTCATGGGCATGCCAGTAATGTCCGTCGCAACAGAGCAGGGACAGCAGCGCAAATCTGCGCGTGATGTCCGCCAAGACACCCGCCAGGGCGCGCGGGATACAAAGCAGGACTGCCGCGCGGCCAATGACCAAAGCAATGCTGCATGCCGGCAGGATAAACGCGCCACCAAGCAAAAAGGACGTCAAACAGGACGAGACATCAAATACTAAGGATTGGAGTCACGCGTATCGATGACGCGGAACGCCGGGCTGCGGCTCTGCGCATAACCGTGCCGCCGGTGGAGTGATCCTTTGGCGTCAACCCTATCCAGGCTGCGAACTGGCGGCCAGATTGGAACAGCTCCGGAGCGGGTGTCTTCATGATCAAGAGAGCCGAACCGATTGGGCCAATGCCGGGAATGGTGTTGGGACGTCTGCTGCGTTCGTCGTTACGTTGCCATGCCTTTACCTTGGCCTCCACATCCGCAATCTTCTTCTCCAGTTGAGCGTATTCCTCGGCCTGGCTCATGAACAATTCCTGTGCGAGCTCTGGCACAGTCGCGTCGGCCTGTATCCTTTCAAGCAGCATAGGGATATGTGCCAGCCCCTTGGCTGCGGAGACACCAAACTCATTGGCGTAACCCCGTATAGCGTTGGCAAGTTGGGTGCGGTT
>NZ_JBFUBG010000269.1:0-1520 GCF_056405875.1 Rhizobium sp. P1_E6
GCAAAACAACGAGCAGCTTGTCGGCCTCAGCGACAGCCTCGGTCGTTCCGCCTCGCTTGCCGAGACGACGTCTTACGAGGAAGTTCGCGACTTCTTTCATTTTGTCGATAACTATATCCACCAGCTCGACATGGAGGCGGAGAAACTGGCGACGGCACTACGGCTTGGGGACGGCGACAACTATTCCGCCCTGTCCGGTTTCTTGAGATCGCAGTACCAGGTCGAGATAAAAAGGTTAGAGCCTGACGATCAAGTGCTCCGCAGGTTTGACAAGACCGCCCGGACTTTGTCCCTGAGCCGCTATGCACCGGCCGCCACCCGCGATTTTCAGATCGCATTGCAGATCGCTCAGCTTCACGCCTCCGACCTCATCGAACCGATCGCGCGCAACGCTAATTTTCGCACTGCCGAAGCGTTGGAAATCTGCAAGATCGGTTTGCAAAACTATTTCGCCGGTGCGCTGCTGCTGCCCTACGGTGAATTCCTAACGGCGGCCAAAGGGCTTCGGCACGACCTGGAATTGCTCGCCGCGCGTTTCGGTGCGAGCCTGGAGCAGGTCTGCCATAGGCTGAGCACGATGCAGCGACCGGGAAACAAAGGTGTTCCGGTCTTTTTTGCCCGCATAGACCGCGCCGGCAACATCACCAAGCGCCATAGCGCGACGAAACTGCAGTTTGCGAGGTTCGGCGCCGCATGCCCGCTCTGGAACGTGCATGAGGCGTTCGAGGCACAGGGCCGTATCATCAGGCAGCTGGCAGAGACGCCGGACGGCGTCAGATATCTCTGTCTCGCCACGCAGATCACCAAATTCGGCTCGGGATTTCATCACCCGCAACCACGCTACGCCATCGCGTTCGGCTGCGAAATCTCCTATGCGCACGCTTTCGTCTATGCGGATGATCTCGACTTGCCCGCCCGCAAGAATTTCGCTCCCATCGGCATTTCCTGCCGGATCTGCGAGCGTGTCGGCTGTCCGCAGCGCGCTGTTCCCCCCTTGATGCGCAAACTTCATGTGGACCACGATGTGCGGACGATTCTGCCTTACAGCATCGGCGAGTCGTAGGTTTCTCCGGTCGATCAACCGCGAGGCACGCAGTGCCTTGTCGGTCCCTGAAATTCGCAGCTCGGCCGGCGACCGGCGGCGTTCATTGCGCCACGAGGGCGCAGATGAATTGGCGGGTCCAATCCTGTGCAGGATGACCCTGAGTGCGCTCGTGCCATAGAAGCTCAAGCTGGAAGCGTTCAAGGAGCCACGGAACATCGACGATTTCAAGCGGCAAGGCCCGGCCTTTCAGCAGGCGCTCTGGAACGAGCGCGACGAGGTCACTGGCGGCGACAATTTCCGGGACGACGAGGAAGGAGGCGGCAGACGCTACGATCATCCGGTGGCGCCCAATCGCTTGCAATGTGGCATCGACCGGAGACGAAAACCCACCGCCAGAGGGAGAGACGATAACCTGTTCCAGCCTTGCGAAGCCCTCAGGCGTGCCCCCCTCGCTGACCCGTGGGTGACCTTTGCG
>NZ_JBFUBG010000270.1:0-1488 GCF_056405875.1 Rhizobium sp. P1_E6
ACCGTAAACCGGATGGCATTATCGCTCAGAAGCGCCGTTGCGATGATCCTGGGCGTTAACTGACCTCCCGCGACCTGAATTGCCACAAGTAGCGAACCAAAGGTAAATACAACAAAGGTTAGCGTCATTGTGATGATCGTCTCCAACATGCGTTGGGTTCCCTCGACGCCCCAGGGCCAAACATCTGCCCACAGGATCCAGGCATCGAACAGGTAAGCGTAACGGATTGCACCGACGTAAAGCACGAGAGCGATAAATGGAACGATCCACAGCGAGGATCGGATGTAGCTATTGAAGCTGTACCATTGGTTCCAACGCATCAGKTGAACTCTTCTGCTGGAATCCCCGATCGGAGGGATCTTGCCCTCCCATAATCAACCAAAATCGCGAGTGTCTTGCATTGATAGCGATCAAGAACAGGCAGTTCTTATTTTGATCTCGCTCAATGCCCGTTGCACGCGGGGCTGATAGCCTTCAGGGAAAACCGCGCTCCGAGCGGACTCTCGGGTCGGCAAAACTTCCACGAATAAACGTGGCGGTCCACATATTCGAAGGTGGAAAACCCGGGGGCGAGCGATGTTACAATCGAAAAGAAAACCTAGATACGTCTGCGTCCCGGCAGCTTACGGCCTTTTCAATGTCGTCGATACCAAGAGTGGGCTGCCGGCGGAAGTGGACGTGACTGCAGTATTGCTCACAAGGCAAGAAGTGCGGCAACTAATCTCGTGGCTCGAAACCAAGATTGCATTGTCAGAACGCGATGGCGCAGGCGCTTGTCCAGCTGGCGCTTGAAAGGTTCCAGCCCGCGATGGCCAACCATACGCCTTATTTCGGCGGTTGTCATTGACGGCTTCGAGCCGCGTTCTTGGACGAGTTCCTTGGCAGGGCACTCGCAGAAGGACAATTTCGGCCCGCGCCACCGGCACAGATCGCTGGCCACGGATTGGAGAGCCTGCAGGCCGGGTTGGATGCGCAGAAGAAAGGGGTGTCGGGCAAAAAAATCGTGGTAAGCCTGGATGGGTAAGCCAGTGCATATAGCGCTTTTTTTTGCGAGACAGGCATACGGGCCTTTTAGTCCGTCGACCAGCGCGTCGAACACTGCACGGCACTTGGCACTGGCGCGCAGGTCCTCGTGACAATCCAAAGATCGAGATCCCAATCAAACTGATCGGCAAGGACGCGGACGAGGGAAGGATCGCGACCGGCGAGCGCCACCTGGCATACCCCGATGCCAAACCCGGCCCGGATAGCCGCGAGCTGCACCAGGTTGTTGTCTGTCCGTAAGGCGAAGGACGATCTCTCGAATACCGGGTTCGTATTGTCTATCGAGCGTAGAGCTGGTCTCGGTATCAAACCCGATGAAATCGAAATTAGATAGTTCAGTTAAGTCTGTTGAGGTGCCTGTCCGTTCCAAGTAGTCACGGTGGGCGTGCAAACCCAACTTAACTCCCGGAAGCCGCACATTCCTAGTTGGCGCACCCGTTATCG
>NZ_JBFUBG010000271.1:0-1461 GCF_056405875.1 Rhizobium sp. P1_E6
ACCTATAAGGGCAAGTATTTCACGGGTGATGGCTGCCGCCGCGACGAGGACGGATATTATTGGATCACCGGCCGTGTCGATGACGTCCTGAACGTTTCCGGCCATCGCCTCGGTACAGCCGAAGTGGAATCGGCGCTCGTCTCGCACAATCTTGTTTCGGAAGCCGCTGTCGTCGGTTMTCCGCATCCGATCAAGGGCCAGGGCATCTATTGCTACGTCACGCTGATGGCCGGCAATGAAGGTTCGGACGAACTGCGCCAGCAGCTCGTCAAGCACGTCCGTGCCGAAATCGGCCCTATCGCGGCACCGGACAAAATCCAGTTCGCACCGGGTCTACCGAAGACCCGTTCGGGCAAGATCATGCGCCGCATCCTGCGCAAGATCGCCGAGGATGATTTCGGCTCGCTGGGCGATACATCGACGCTCGCCGACCCTGCCGTCGTTGATGACCTGATCGCCAACAGGCAGAACAGGATTTCGTGATGACGAAGGAGGAGGTGACTGGGTTTTTTCTCCGACCCCAAATCACCAACGTTCGACCTGCTCGTTGATCTATCGCAGAGCCGTCAGGTGTTCTGCTTTCGATTTCCCGCCGATGGGGCCCGTCTCCACTTCGCCTAGCGAGAGTTTCGTCCGAAATCGGAACACGCGTGCGCGGGGCAGTCGGTCCCGCTTGTCCTTCGGATCGCTTACGCTCAAGCTCCTGCGGCTGCCCTTCCTCGCGCCCGCGTGTGACGCGAATTCCCGCTTTCCAGCGCGTTTCGCACCGTCGCTATGCTGAAAGCTCCGATACGCTTCTTCCTCTTTCTGGGGACCCTTCGGATCGATGTGCTTCGTCGGTCCTGAACCGCGTCGCGAGATTGCGATGGGTCGGGCGATGTCGTATTCCTTCCGTAGTCTTCATGTATAGGTTGTGGAAATCTATTAATGATTGTTTGGGGAGGGCGTCTATGAATTGGGACACGTCAAGGCACTTTCAGCCAATCATGCTGGTCTTTCCTCGTGGAGGACATTGCAAGACTGTCGGCACGGCGCGCGATGCGGCCGAGGCTCTCATGCGAGATTGGCCGCTTGACGATGGAGAGGGCTTTTGCGACGCCGTCAGGATCTGTCTCGACGTCATGATCGGACGTAGCGCGCCTTGGGAATTGCGCAGTGCCATGCTGCGCGCTGCCGGAGAAGCCGGCATCAATGCGATCACCATTCTCCACTGACTATTGCCACATTATTTCAATCACGATCATCTTTGGGCTAGTCCATGACGACAGGACGCATCAAGCCTCACGATCAAGCGCTGACATCGGACGATCTTGCGATCTGTGACCGCGTTCTGGCAACGGGGAAAGCGGAATTTGGTCTCGACGAGGGAAGCGAGGAGCTCACCCAATCGGCGTCAATCATCATCGAACTCTATCGGGAGGGCGTTCACAACGAGCAGCAGCTGAGCGTGCTCGGCTATGG
>NZ_JBFUBG010000272.1:0-1413 GCF_056405875.1 Rhizobium sp. P1_E6
GCCATACTGTGTCGATAAAGGGATCGCCAGAAACCATGGTCATCAGTGAACTCTTCTTATCAGCACCATCCATTCAAGGCTCAATGCAGCATGGCGCGGATGATCAGGCCGACGATCGCCACCGATCCGACGCCAGCCAGCCAAAGCCCGACGAAGTAACCGGCACGAGAAAAAAACTTTCTCATCTCGATCTGCTTTCAAAGACAAGATCACTCAACCCGCCGGTGCCAAGATTCCTGCTGCTGATCCCAAATGACGTCCGATCGCATTGAACTGGCCAGTCGATGCGCGTGGAACTCGACATTCCCTCGCAGATCTTCGTGGCCATGTCGGTGCCTTGTTGCGCTCGCAAACCGAATTGCTGATCAGGATTATTCCATAAGTGCCGCGGTTCAGTAAAAGTCATAATTCCCTCAAAATGCGCCATAAGGCTTGACCTCTTCCAGCATCGGCCGCCGGCCAAGCCTGCGACCGTTGCACTTTCGCTCAATGATAGCCGTCTTCCGGTCGGACCTTGCCGCGAAAAACCCAGTAGGCGTATCCGGTGTAGCTCAGGATGGTGGGCATGAGGACCGCTGTCCCCGCCAAAAGGAATTGCAGGGAGGTGAGCGGGGCTGCCGCCTCCCGTATCGTGAGCGCTCCCGGAATAATGTAGGGATAAAAGCTGATCCCCAGGCCTATGTAGCTCAGAACGAACAAGCCGAGCGTCGCCAGAAAGGGCTGAAGATCCTTTCCTTGCCGAAGCCCCGTCAGCACAAGGTAGGAGCAGATCGCCAACAACAGCGGCACGAACGAAGAGAAGAAGGCGGTGGGCCATTGGAACCATCGCTGGAAGTAGATCTCGTTGATGAACGGGGTCCAGATCGACACGACGCCGATCAACGCAAGCAGCAGGATTGTCAGAGGCTTTGCCAACGATTGGCACCGTGCCTGCACGTCACCTGACGTCTTCAGATTCAGCCAGGTCGCTCCAAGCAGGGCGTAACCTGCAAGCAGGGCAAGCCCGCATAGGACCGAAAAAAGTGTTAGCCAATCCCAGGGACCACCGGCAAAGGCATGGTTTTCGACCTTGATGCCCTGGATCAACGTGCCGAGCGTGATGCCTTGCATGATCGCCGCGAGCGACGAGCCCAACCAAAACGCTATGTCCCAGAGATGGGAGCCCGGCCTTGTTCGCCATCGAAATTCGAAAGCGACACCGCGAAAGATCAGACTGATCAACATGATGATGATCGGGAGGTACAGCGCTGGAAGCACGATCGAATAGACGGGCGGGAAAACGGCCATCAGCCCCCCACCGCCCATGACAAGCCAAGTCTCGTTGCCGTCCCATACAGGAGCGATGGTGTTTGTCATGAGATCGCGATGGTGTCGCTTCGGGAAAGCGGGAAATATGATGCCGATCCCCAGATC
>NZ_JBFUBG010000273.1:0-1405 GCF_056405875.1 Rhizobium sp. P1_E6
GCGCTGGAAAAGGCCGGCTGGTCCGTGGGCGATCTCGACCTCGTCGAAGCCAATGAGGCCTTCGCGGCCCAGGCCTGCGCCGTCAACAAGGATCTCGGCTGGGATCCTGCTATCGTCAACGTCAACGGCGGCGCGATCGCCATCGGTCATCCGATCGGTGCGTCGGGCGCACGCGTCCTCAACACGCTGCTTTTCGAGATGAAGCGCCGCGGCGCCAGGAAAGGGCTTGCCACATTATGTATTGGCGGCGGCATGGGTGTCGCCATGTGCTTCGAGGCAATGTAAATAGCGTACAATGCATATTTTGAGGCCCGCCTCAGAGCGGGCTTACAACAACAGGGGAGCGGAACATGAGCAGAGTGGCTCTGGTCACTGGAGGTACGCGCGGCATTGGCGCAGCAATCTCGATGGCGCTACAGAATGCCGGCTATAAGGTTGCCGCCAACTATGCCGGCAATGACGAGAAGGCCAAGGCATTTCACGATGTCACCGGCATTCCGGTCTTCAAGTGGGACGTGTCCGACTATGTCGCTTGCGGCGACGGTATCGCCAAGGTTCAGGCCGAGCTCGGCGCGATCGAAATTCTCATCAATAATGCCGGCATCACGCGCGATGCGATGTTCCACAAGATGACACCGCAGCAGTGGCATGAGGTGATCAACACCAACCTCACCGGCCTCTTCAATATGACTCACCATGTCTGGGCCGGCATGCGCGACCGCGGCTTCGGCCGCATCGTCAATATCTCCTCCATCAATGGCCAGAAGGGCCAGATGGGACAGGTGAATTATTCAGCTGCCAAGGCCGGTGACCTCGGCTTCACCAAGGCGCTCGCTCAGGAAGGCGCCGTCAAGAACATCACCGTCAACGCCATCTGCCCCGGTTACATCGGCACGGAGATGGTGCTCGCCGTGCCGGAAAAGGTGCTGAATGAGAAGATTATTCCGCAAATCCCCGTAGGGCGCCTCGGCGAACCCGAGGAGATCGGGCGCTGCGTGACCTTCCTCGTTTCCGACGATGCCGGTTTCATCACCGGTTCGACGCTGACTGCCAATGGCGGTCAGTTCTTCGTCTGAACCTGTTTCTTTTGGTTGTGACGCAGTTGCTCCGGAAGTTGCCTGTGCCATCATAAGGCCTGGCGGATGCGCTAGGCTGCAAAAGCCCCACGGACGGCGCTCAGATCGTCGCCGCCACGCGGTTTCTGGTTTCTTCGAGAGCGTCAGGCGTTTGGATGATGCCGTCTGTTGACCTTGACGGGCACCTTCTGGACGCGGTCCTGGCTGCGAAGGGCGGCGACCGTCGTCGTGAAAAAGGCTGCAGCGATCAGGACGGCGACGGCGGAATTCAGCAGGATCTGGGCCATGGTAGCTTACCTTTCCATTCGCGGGCGCCATGTGCGTTGCCC
>NZ_JBFUBG010000274.1:0-1371 GCF_056405875.1 Rhizobium sp. P1_E6
CGTCAGGAGTCGGCGCCCTGTGCGTTGCTCAGACAAACTCAATCCGGACTTCTCAGCGTCGAGGTTTCGCCCCATCGTCTGAAAGACGACSGTCTCCTGTCCGAGCAGATCCGATACGAGCTCGGCACTCGCATGATCGTTGACGCCGAACACCTGAAGAAGACCTGTATTCGACAGGAACGTGCCGGCGCGCAATCCGTAGGTCGCGCGCAGTTGGTGGACATCCTGCAGAATGGGCCAGAGCTGGACACCATATCCGGCCATTAATCCCATGGCCCGTTCGACGGCGGCGAGATGGCCAAGCGCTGCAAACTCGTCGAGCAGATAGAGAACCGGTGCATCCGGTTTCTGGGTCGTGCGCGCCATATCGAGCAGGCTGCAGGTCACGACCAGACGCAGCCAGCGCGAATAGGTCGAAAGCCGGTCTGGCGGCAGCACAAGAAAGACAGTCTGATGGCTCTGTTTCAACTCGGAGAACCGAAAATCCGACCTGCCAAGCACGCGCGCCATGCGCGGACTATCGAGGAAATGCGTGTGTCGCTGAGCGGCGGATAAAACGCCCGCGGCCTCACGGTCCGATTTGCCGAGATGACGATTGGCGGCGCGTGCAACAAGGCCGCCGGCGGCGATCGAACTTTGCATTTCAGCGAGCAAATGTTTGAACTGTTCGGACGCCAATGTCAGATATTCCCGCAGCGTCACCAACGTTTTGCGCATTGCCGATTCCTTCGTCACCACGTGCAGGATCATGCCTGCGATCAACGCCTTGGCTTCCTCGTTCCAATGCGCCTCGCCCGTCATGCCGGGTTCGTCGAAGACGAGGGCATCGGCTATGGTGCCAGCCTCCTCGGCCAGATCGAGATTTTGAGGATCAAGGTGATCGAGCGGATTGAAGGCGGAAGGCGGTTCGCCGGTGACGTCGAAGGGATCGAGAACGTGAAGTGAGCCAAACTTCGCGCGCGCCCGCCCGGTGACAAGGGTGTTTTCTCCCTTTGGATCTATGCAGATGACCGATCGATCGGCCGTTAGCAGATTTGGAATGACCGTCCCCACACCTTTGCCGCTTCGTGTCGGAGCCATGGTCAAAAGATGGCCAGGTCCGGTGTAGCGGATCAACTTGTCCGTCTTGCTGTCGCGGCCGATCAGCAGACCCGAGGCTGGAGCTGATAAAGCGGCGATCTCCTTGTGCGTGGCAAAGCGTGCGCTGCCATGCGTATCATCCTCATTTGCCCCGAAATGGACGATCAGCGGGGCCGTCAGCATCCGGAAGGCCAACATGGCTATGAACAGGCAAATCGCCGCGCCCACGATGTTGCGAAGAGCAACTTGTTGGATCGGGATGACCTGGGCACTTACAGCTGAGAGTAAGAC
>NZ_JBFUBG010000275.1:0-1370 GCF_056405875.1 Rhizobium sp. P1_E6
GTCCAGCCCGCTGTGGCGCGGGGTTTCACCTGAATGTCGCAGCCTGTTGGACCGCGAGATCCTCTGCGCCGCCCGCGTCAGCCCCTTCGCATGCAGCATCTGAACGGGCGCTCCAGCCAATTGCGGAAACGCGCTGGCTTACCGGACCGTGGCGCGCCTCAGCATTCGGGCTCATGCCGGCCCGCCGTCGAGCTTCTGCAAGGCAATGACCTCCGCGCTGTCAACCAGCGCCGGGATCTCAGCCAGTATCGCTTTGATATGCGGAGCCGCCGCATGCTTCTCCAAAAGTGCGCGGCTCTCCCATTCTTCGGTCCAGACGAAGCGACGAGGATTGTYGAGATCGCGGTTGAGCTGATAGCTGATACAGCCTTCCTCAGTCAGCGTCGTGGCGATCACCGACCGGAAGAGGGCCTCGAGCTTGTCTTCCGCTCCAGGTTTGGCGACAAAGATTGCAACGGTAGGCGTCGTCATTGGCAGTTCCTTCATGCTGAGAATTCACCGGCTGGCATTTCAAGGCGTGTCAGGATCGGGCGTAGGTTCCTTCGTATCGACCTTCGCGGATCGTCTTTATCATTTGCTCTTCACGCGCTATCTGGGCCTGTACGGATGCCAGAAGTGTCGCCGCGTTGTCGGCAGGGAACGAAACCAGGCCGTCCTCGTCGCCGACAACGATATCGCCGGGCGAAATCACACAGCCGCCGATCGATACAGGGACGTTGATTTCGCCGGGGCCGTTCTTGTAGGGACCGCGATGTGTGACGGCGCGCGCGTAGCAGGGGAAATCGGATGTGGCGAAAGCAGCGACATCCCGGATTGCGCCATCAATGACGAACCCCTCTGCCTTACGCCACTCGGCGATCTCCTTCATGATCTCGCCGACAAGCGCACGTGTCTCGTCGCCACCGCCATCCACCACGATGACATCGCCTGGCCCGACCATCTCGAGCGCCTGATGGATCGCGAGATTGTCGCCCGGTCGCGTGCGGACGGTAAACGCCGTGCCGACCAGCTTGGCGCCGCGATGAAACGCCCGCAACCCGACCGAACCGGGCAGTCGGCCGAGATTATCGGAAATCACGGCGGTGGGTGCGTTCCGGAAGCCTTCGATCAAATCTGCCGGGGGCTTGGGTACGGATACCGCGGCAATGGTGACACTCATGGGATCAGATCCTCCAAGTATTTCGGGGCGCAACGCCCGAGGTCGCGCAGCGCGAAAGCATGCCGCCACGAACGCGCGGCCGACGCATCGTTAGGGTTCGAACCGTCCGGCCGCTTTACGATGGATGCGGCCGGACCGATAAGATCAGTCGAGGGCCTACCAACCCTCGAGAACGATCTTGCCGCGCGACTTGCCGCTCTCCAGCAACGCA
>NZ_JBFUBG010000276.1:0-1369 GCF_056405875.1 Rhizobium sp. P1_E6
CTCTCTTTTCCGCGAGCGCGTCATTCGGACCATCCATGACGGGCTGAACGATCAGGGGTGCCTGCTCCTCGTCGAAAAGCTGACCAGCGAAGACACGACATTCAATCGCCTTTTCATAGATCACTATTATGACTTTAAGCGGCGAAACGGTTACTCGCAGATCGAGATCTCCAACAAGCGGGAAGCGCTGGAAAACGTCCTGATTCCTTACCGTCTCGACGAAAACATTCAGCTTCTTCACGAGGTCGGCTTCAGGAGCACAGAAATCTTCTTCCGCTGGTATAATTTCTGCGGCATCGTCGCAATCAAGTGAGCGTCATGAAAGTCATCATGCTGAGGATCGGGACGTTCCTCTTCAAGTATCGTAATCAGGCTTTCCCACTGATCATCATTGCCCTCTTTGTCGCTGCACCGCCATCGACCGCGCCGTGGGGAAATCCAGTTTTGGAGCGACCGAAGGATATTGCGGCTCTGCTCATGGTGCTCAGCGGGTTGATTTTACGCACGACCGTCATTGGCTACGCCTACATCAGGCGGGGTGGCTTGAACAAACGCGTCTACGCCGACGACCTTGTTACCGAGGGTATGTTCGGTGTCTGCAGAAATCCGCTCTACGTGGGCAACATGCTGATCTACGTCGGACTGTTTGTGTTCCATGGCAATCCTTTCGTGGTCTCAGCCGGATCCGCTCTCTTCGCTTTTTTCTATCAGTGCATCGTCTACGCGGAAGAAGCTTTCCTGCGCGACAAGTTCGGCGCGGCCTACCTAGACTATTGCAAAGATGTTCCGCGATGGGGATTAAAACTCAGCGCCTTTGCGGAATCGACCAAGGGGATGTCGTTCAACCTGAAGCGGGTCGTCGCGAAGGACTATTCGACAGCGTCGTCAACCCTTATCGCACTGTTGGCAACCGAGTTTTATAGGGTCGCAGTTGGCTCCATCACGGAACAGGAACGAGCCTATGCGATAATGCTCGCTCTCCTCCTCGGGGCTGTCCTTGCTCTCACCGGGTTAGTCAGTTCGCTTAAAAAGCGCGGCGTATTTGATGAACTCAGGACCGAGAGCATCTGATGAGACTTAGATTGCATCGTTCCACCGCGCTTCTGGTGGGCATTGCGTTTTCCGCTCTTGCGTCGGCGGTTGGCACGGCTTCGGCCGAAGATCTGGAATTCTCTATCTACGGCGGTTACCAGACGGCGCCGCACAGCGATGTCGACGTTTCCGACGGCACGTCCTTCAGGGCCGGCTGGGACGGCAAGTCCTTCGGCAGCCCGCCCTATTACGGCGGCCGCGTCACCTGGTGGCTGGGCGACTTCAACCTGCCGAACTGGGGCGTGTCGCTCGATTACACCCATGACAAGGTCTATGC
>NZ_JBFUBG010000277.1:0-1357 GCF_056405875.1 Rhizobium sp. P1_E6
CGTCGATCTCAAAAGGCGGCCGCCGCATCAGCCTCAGGAGATAAAAGACGCCCGCACCGAACACGATGAAATAAACGATGATGAAGATGATGAGGGAGGTCCCGACGGTCGGAGCTGAAACCGGCGAGAGACTGTCAGCTGTCCTGAGCTGGCCAAAGACCGTCCAGGGCTGGCGGCCGACCTCGGTCGTGTACCACCCGGCAAGGACCGCGATAAACCCGGACGGACCCATTATCACGGCGAAACGATGCAACAACCGCGACCTGTATAAATACCCCTTCCAGCGTGCCCACAGGGACCATTGGCCAAGTCCGAGCATCAAGAAGCCGAGACCGACCATGACTCGGAAGGTAATGAAGGGCATCAGCGCGGGCGGACGCTGATCACGCGGCCATTCTTTCAATCCCTTTATCTTCGCATTGGGATCATGCTTCAGTATCAGCGAACCGAGCTTTGGAATTTCGACCGCATATTCCGTTCGCTCGGCGCCGTCATTCGGTATTCCGAACAGGATTAGCGGGGCACCGTCCTTGTGCGTCTCGAAATGCCCCTCCATCGCTGCAATCTTGGCCGGCTGATGCTCGAGCGTGTTGAGACCGTGGAGGTCCCCAAGCAGGATCTGCAGCGGCGTTCCCAACGCCGCCATCCACATCGCCATCGAGAACATGATGCGGACCTGCCGATTGTCGTTTCGCTTCAAGAGATGCCAGGCGCCCACGGCTCCGACGGCGAAAGCGGTTGTGAGGAAGGCCGCCACAACGGTATGCGCCATACGATAGGGAAATGACGGGTTGAAGWTGATCTGCCACCAGCTCTCGGTCACGAAGATGCCGCTGGCGTTGATGCTGAACCCTGCGGGCGTATGCATCCAGCTGTTCGCCGAGGTTATCCAAGTCGCAGAGATCAGGGTTCCCAATGCAACCATGGCCACGGCAAACATGTGGGCCCCATCTCCGACACGCTCCCGTCCGAACAAAGCGATGCCGAGAAACCCCGCTTCCAGGAAAAACGCCGTCAGAACCTCGTAGCCCATCAAGGGACCGATGATCGAGCCTGCTCTTTGGGAAAGTACCGACCAGTTCGTTCCGAACTGATAGCTCATCACGATGCCCGACACGACGCCCATGGCGAAGGTGACGGCAAAGATGGTTTTCCAGTATTCGAAGAGCTTTAGGTAGGCTGGATCTTTCTTCCAGAGCCAGAGCGCGTTGAGAACCGCAAGAAAGCTCGCCGTACCGATGGAGAATGCCGGAAAAATGAAGTGAAAGGAGATGGTAAACCCGAATTGTATTCGGGCAAGCATCTCCGCCTCCAGTCCGAAGAACGTCATCGATCGCTCCTTCGGACAGAGTATGCT
>NZ_JBFUBG010000278.1:0-1349 GCF_056405875.1 Rhizobium sp. P1_E6
GTCAGTCCGAGGTAGTCTGCGATATCCCGACGTGGCATGAAGAGTTCGAACTTCTGCGCTCCGGTTCGCGCGGCCATCTCCATGATGAAGGCCGCAAGGCGGCCAATAGCACTCTGGCATACCATGACGAGTTGGCGATCTCTCGCGGCAGAAACTTCCCTCATTGCTAGGCCAACCAGATCGATCGGCAGGGTGCGCATGTTGGAAAGCGGGAACCGGATCAGGCGCAAGTCGCAAATCGCTTCGGCAAATGCAGCCCGCCGCTTAGTGCTCTCAAGCCCGAACCATTCGCCCGCGCCATGAAGAGACAGGACGTAGCGACGTCCGTCTGGCAGCAGTCGGTATATTCTGACCGCTCCTACCTCGATGTAGTAGAGGCTCGACGAAGGCTCATCCTCCCGATAGATCAACTCGTCAGCTGGATGACATTCCGATCTTCCCACTGTGAACTGGGACATTGAACGGGTTTCAATTCTCGGATGGGTATTGAAGTTCGCGGTCACGTGTTTGCTCTCTTTGGCCAGCAGGCTAGGTGGTCGGCCCACAGATTAAAACTGGGGATGTCCTCTAAGCATTGTTGCGAGGTGTTACCGGGTGTTCATCGCTGATATTCATTCCGCGACCCCGGACACCATTCGCCCTCCCGCACACCCTCGCTCGAATGGCTTGCTTGGTGCGACTGTGTGATGGACGGTCGGAGAGTTAGTAGCCCGACATGTCGATGACGCGCTTTGTCATTCACCGTTGACGGCAACCGGCGCCGCAACAGATGCGACGATGTTCTCCGCAACGCGAGATTGGATTTTAAACACTGTCTCTTCGCCCAGATCGCCATCGTAATTTTCAGCTCAGATGACCGCGCCATCCGACCGCCTCACCAGTCGGCCCGACCATCTTAGTTTCTCTCTTTCCATCAGCACGGTGCCCTGGAGCACATAGAGACTATTTCTCGCACTCGACGCGCTGTCGGCCTTTACGACAATCTTCTTGAACGCAAGCAGCTTGTTTACAACTTCGTACGAAAGACCTTGAGACATGACCGACGCTGCCGGGTCTTTCGATATGAGCTCAAACGGCTCGACGAGGATCGATGGTTTCGTCAGCGTCGCGGCCGCCTTCGGTGCGCCCAGCCAAACCCATGCCTGCGCCAGAACGAAAGCCCCTATGGTCACTGCGGTCACCAGCCACTGCCACGACTGTGGGAGGGTGAAGGTGGTATTACGCGTAAAGTCCACAGGCGTGGGCGTGGCCTTCTGTGCTGGAGCGGTTGCCTTGTCGTCCGACACCTCGCGCATCAGAAAACTGGGTACGTAGGTCCCTTTGGGGACGGTTATGACAATCTCATCTTC
>NZ_JBFUBG010000279.1:0-1348 GCF_056405875.1 Rhizobium sp. P1_E6
GCGCTATGTCTATGACGGTGGCAGCGACTACACTGCCTCACCGGTTCAGGGCAACCTGACCCAAAAGCTCGCTTATGCATCGGTCGTCGCGCCGCAGAGATGGGTGGCCAGCACCTATACCTATGATGCCTATGGCAACCGGGTGTCCGAAACCGACGGCGCCGGCAATCGCACCGAATGGGACTACGACCCGACCTATCACGTCTATCCGGTGACGGAACGCAGCCCCAAATACTTCGCCAATGGCGGCCAACCGGCAGACCCCCGCTTCGTGTCGACGACGGCCTATGATCCCGTCTGCGGCCTGCCGGCGACGAAGACCGATCCGAACGGCATCGTCGAGACCTACACCTACGACCCCTATTGCCGCCCCAGTGGCTATACCCATTCGGGTTCCGGCAACTACATCAACACCCGCTATGCGAACGAGGGCAATCCGGCGCAGCAGGCAGTCATCGTCTCGCAACCGCTGACGTCTGGCACCGGCGAGAGCTACACGTGCACCTATTATGATGGGCTTGGCCGCCCGTGGCGGGTGGAGACCTCGGGCGATACGGCAACCGGCCCTGCCCGCATCACCGACACGATCTATGATGCCCGCAGTAATGTGCTTCAGACATCGATCGTGCGCTTTGCCGGTGAAACAGCGCAGTGGACGATCAACAGCTACGACGCGCTCGACCGGATCACGAAGAGCGTCAACCCCGACAGCACCTACAAGACATACGACTATTACACCTATCTCGACCCGATCCCGGGAACGGCGAATATCGTCAACTACTACGTGAATTGGYACGATGAGCTAGGCTTGCGTCATCCCTATACGATCAGCACCWGGGGCGACAAAATCGCCGTCTCGGACCATTCGGATAAGGTCGCAGACGTATCGAAGACCATATTGCGATACCTAGCAACCCACGACGCGCTTGGCCATCTGGTAAGGGTGCAGGATACGAGCGGCGCTGTGTGGACCTACAGCTATGACCTGCTCGGCAACCGCCTGACGGCGAATGATCCTGACCTTGGGAATTGGTCTTACGCTTATGACGGCGCTAACCGGTTGATCCGCCAGGTCGACGCCCGCGGTGCGGTCACCTTCCTGACCTACGACCAGATGGGCCGTGTAACGCAGAAGTCAGTGCAGGCGCCCGGTTCATCGACCCCTGTCGTCGTCGCCACCAACACCTATGACCAGAACCCGACATCCACGTCGAGCAACATCGGTCTCCTGAGCGCGGCCGCCAACGACAACGCCACATTCGCCTACAAGCGGGTCTATACCGGCACCGGCAGCATCATCGCGACAACGGCAACGATCGACGGCCTCACCCAGACGACGACGCAGACG
>NZ_JBFUBG010000280.1:0-1346 GCF_056405875.1 Rhizobium sp. P1_E6
GGTTTATGCCGGTATGATCATCGGCATCCATTCGCGCGACAACGATCTTGAAGTGAACGTGCTCAAGGGCAAGCAGCTGACCAACATCCGCGCTGCCGGCAAGGACGAAGCTGTGAAGCTGACGCCGCCGATCCGGATGACGCTTGATCGCGCTCTCTCCTGGATCCAGGACGACGAGTTGATGGAAGTGACACCGAAGAACATTCGTCTGCGTAAGATGTATCTCGACGCGAACGACCGCAAGCGTTTCGAAAAGTCGAAGGCAGCCCTCTGATAGCCTAGAGGAACTCTTAAAACCCCGGCCCTCGCGCCGGGGTTTTTTATTGTGCGCTGCGTCGATTCCTTCTTGTGACAATCGTTAAAAAAGCGTTAAATTTTCTCTGTCGTCCACATATCAAGTCTGTGGGCAATCGATCACGTTGCGGTCGCCGCAGATGGTTAATTGCCTCCAGCGGGACCAGAGTAAGCGTTATGAAGACGTTGTCGATTGATGTCCGGCGGGCCGAACCGCATGATGCCCGAGCCATATCGGAAGCCCATCGGCTTTCCTGGCAGCATACTTATGCGGGCATCATTCCGCATCGCGCTCTCAGCCACATGATTGAGCGCCGCGGGGAGACCTGGTGGCGCAAAGCGACACGTGGCCCGGCAACGCTACTGGTTCTCGACGTGGCAGGCACCGTGGCGGGCTATGCCACCCTTGGCCTCAACCGTGCCCGTGCGCTGCCGCAGGAGGGCGAAATCTATGAGCTCTACCTGCGTCCGGAATATCAGGGCATCGGCCTCGGCAAGATGCTTTTCGGCGAGGCCCGGCGACTTCTGAAATCTCTCGGCTGCAACGGCATGGTCGTCTGGTGCCTGGAAGAAAACGAGACGGCCGCCAGCTTTTATCGCGACCATGGCGGGATCGATTTCTGCGAGGGCATAGAAAATTTCGACCATAAGCAGATCAAAAAGATCGGCTTCATCTGGAATTGATAACGGCTTCGCAACCGCGCCATTTGATACAGAAAATATTCCACTTTTGAGTGTCCTCGCATATTAAGCATTGCTTGCGAGGCATGTTGCGTTGCGAGATGAAACCGATTAACTGGCTTCGACGCAATTCAATCTCGCGGGAGTTTCCTATGCGCATCGATGCCGTTTCAATCGGTAAGAATCCACCTGAAGACGTCAACGTTATCGTCGAGGTTCCCGTCGGCGGTCATCCGATCAAGTACGAAATGGACAAGGAAGCCGGTACGCTGGTTGTCGACCGCTTCCTCTACACGCCGATGACCTATCCGGGTAACTACGGCTTCGTACCGCACACGCTTTCGGAAGACGGCGACCCGATCGACGTGCTG
>NZ_JBFUBG010000281.1:0-1312 GCF_056405875.1 Rhizobium sp. P1_E6
GTTGAAGGCATGCCGTATGATGTCGGTGTCGCTCGTACCCTCCGTGACAAGAAGATAGCCTTCGCCGATGGATCCGACCGTAAAGTCTTCTCGGGAAAGATAGCCTCCTTCCACGACATCCATGAAATCCCATACGACGGTCAGATCGAGATTTTCAGGCCGCTCGGCAAGGACGCGAAGCATGTCGTGGGGCGACAGCCGCTCTAGAAGCGCGGAAAGGTCCCATCCGCCCATGGGCAGGAAATCGAAATGATCCGGCTTTTGCAGACGGTCCTGAAATTCGGCCGGCAACACCCCGGCGCCATCGGGATCCGTAACCTCCCTCTGAATTTGCAAGAGGTCTGTTTCCCTCACAAGCCTCAACGTGTCGGAGAATGAAATATCGTGCGGAGTGTCATAGGTTACATAGGGGTCGGCAAAGCGGCGTTCGATTGCCTCCAGCGTCGAGCCCGAAAGTTCCAGCCGCGCTAGCAACTCACCGAGCTGAGCCTGAAATACCTCGACCTTTCTTGAGCCCCCCTCATAGTCGCGATCGACGAATGATCTGTGCTTTTCGAGAAAGATCGTCTGATGTGTGATCGTCGCGAAATTTCCACTCGACTCGAGAAGCAGCGGACCAATGCGAAGGTCTGAATACGAACCCATGCCACCCCCAATCGCCTCAGCGAGGTATAATTTATGCTGATATCAACGCTCGATCGGATTCCCAAACTCTGCTCCGATTGCCCTCCGCTGTAGCCCACGCCTGGCATCTCGTCACCATGCCGCGCCGTCTGTCCACATGTCCCTGAAACTGGCAACTCTCGCGACACCGCGCCTGATGGAGCGTGAAGCCGGCAGAATCTCACGCGCTCGCAGAAATTAATGCTCCGGTGTCGATTTGCGGAGTAAATGCAGAACAGCAATCGGGAGCGGGTCGGGGGAATTGGAGTTGGAGTTTCTGCTCAATGGGATCAACGGCAATTATCCTCGCAACATCCTTCTGAATGCACTCGAGACAACGGAACGCGTGGATGCGGCAGTCGCTTATGCGACCGAGAATGATCTCCTATTCAGCTGGTGCTGGGATAACAAGATTCCGTTGCGATATTGGGGACGGTTCGATGACGACGTCCCCGTCAGTATCCCGGTTCTGACACCGTTTCTGGCCCGAAGATCTGGAAATTATGTCTGCAAGCTCGTCCGATCATTTCATCCAAAGGTGATCTGGTGGCGAGGCTATGGGGCCTACATCGGTTCGGCAAATCTGACGCAACCTGCGTGGTGGGCCAACGTTGAAGCCGGCGTCTTTATATCGGACGAAGAGCTATCC
>NZ_JBFUBG010000282.1:0-1290 GCF_056405875.1 Rhizobium sp. P1_E6
GTGCCAGAGGATGTCGATTACCGCAGCGAGCGTGGCCTTGATCGGGCGCTGTTCATGAAGCTGATCGGCGGCGACTGGATCGATGCTCACGACAATCTTGCAATCTGCGGACCGTCCGGCGTCGGCAAAAGCTGGTTGGCCTGCGCACTCGGGCATAAAGCCTGCCGCGATGATCGCTCTGTTCTCTATCAGCGTGTCCCACGCCTCTTCGCCAATCTCGCCTTGGCTCATGGCGACGGCCGCTACGCCAGGCTCCAGCGCACCCTTGGCCATGTCCAACTCCTGATCCTCGACGACTGGGGTCTTGAGCCGCTCAATGACCAGGCGCGGCATGATCTCCTGGAAATCCTCGAGGACCGCTACGGGCGTCGCTCCACCATCATCACCAGCCAGCTCCCGGTGTCAGCCTRGCATGAGGTCATCGGCAATCCAACATATGCCGACGCAATCCTCGATCGCCTGGTTCATAACGCCCATCGCATCGATCTATCCGGGGAAAGCTTGCGGCGAAATCAGCGTCGGAAATCTTGACTCGCTACACGAATGAACTGACAACAATCACAGCCAGCAGGACCCCAGCCTCAAGGGGGCGAGATCATCCCGGAATCCGGGGGCGCAATCATCTCGGAATGAAGGGGCGGCTTCATCGGAATCGGCATCGTAGCGCAAGGCCCAGTCGCGCAGCGTGGCAAAGGTCGGCATGAGGTCTATGCCGGCTTGCGAGAGCGCATATTCGACTCGGGGAGGAATCTCGGCGTAGGCGGTGCGTATGACGATGCCGTTTCGCTCGAGGTCGCGAAGCTGCTCGGTCAGCATGTGCTGAGTGATACCCGGCAGCGCACGACGCAGTTCGCCGAAACGCATCGGCCCAGCAACCAGGCTACACACAATCTCGATTTTCCACTTGCCGGTGATCGCCCGGATCGCCCGCTGGAAGCGCATGAMATCGATTGGCTCCGGTCCGGTGCAGCCGTCGCAATCTTCACCGTAAGCACGCGGCGCGATGGTCTGATTTTTCATACTACCTCTGGAAATTCATCCTACTTGCTAATTTTCATATGCTTCGCAATGACTGGTCGTAATGACAAGTGAAGGTATGGAAAATCATATGAGCAAGATTCTTATAACGGGTGGTTCTGGGTTCTTGGGCAGCCATTGCATCGTAGCGGCGCTCGCCGCGGGGCATGAGGTTCGCACGACGCTGCGCAGCCTCGACAAAGCAGGCGAAGTCCGCGCCATGCTCGCGGCAGCCGGTGTCGATTCGAAGCACGAGGTCGCATTTTATGAAGC
>NZ_JBFUBG010000283.1:0-1274 GCF_056405875.1 Rhizobium sp. P1_E6
TTGCTGAGGGAAGTGCATGAATGGACCKGCTTTGCKGATYMMTTCACGCATGTTMGCACCGGCGACRTCCCGAAAAATGTCTCTGCCATGCTCGCTGGTGTACTGGCCGATGCGACGAACCTYGGCCCRAAGCGAATGGCGGGCGCATCCAAGGGGATCAGCGCTCACCAGATTGGGTGGATGCGYACATTCCATGCYCGATCGGAGACCTACCGCGCGGCGCAAGCGTGCATYACCGATGYCCACACCCGGCATCCGYATTCYCKCCTTTGGGGCAATGGCACAACGTCATCCTCCGATGGCCAATTCTTCCGTGCGAGCGACCGAGCCGCAAAGCGCGGCGACATCAATTTGCATTACGGCAGCGAGCCCGGATCGAAATTCTATAGCCATCTGTCAGATCAATACGGCTACTTCAGCATTTTGCCCATCAGTCCGACCGAGAGCGAGGCGGCCTATGTGCTTGATGGGCTCTTCGATCAGGACACGGTCCTCGACATCCATGAACACTTTACCGACACTGGCGGTGCCAGTGATCATATCTTCGGGCTGTTCGCCTTGATCGGAAAGCGGTTCTCACCGCGACTGCGCAATCTCAAAGACCGGAAGTTCCACACATTTGAGAAGAGCGATGCATATCCGGCGCTGTCGAACCATATCGGGGCGCCGATCAATGCCAGTCTAATCCTCGATCACTGGGACGATCTGCTCCATCTCGCCGTGTCGATCACGACGCGGTCCGTGGTGCCGTCTACGATCCTCAAGAAACTATCCGCATCTCCGAAGCAAAGCCATCTCGCGAGGGCGCTCCGCGAACTCGGCCGTATCGAAAGGTCGCTGTTCATGATCGAATGGTACTCAAGTCCGGCACTACGGCGGCGCTGTCAGGCCGGCCTCAACAAGGGTGAGGCCGCCCATAAGCTGAAGCGCGCTGTGTTCTTCCACGAGCGGGGCGAGATCCGCGACCGGTCGTTCGAGAGCCAAGCGTTCCGCGCCTCTGGTCTCAACCTCGTCGTCAGTGCGATCGTCCACTGGAATACGGTCTATCTCGACCGTGCAATCACACAGCTAAAGCGATCGGGTCGAGCTATTCCTGATACTCTGTTGAAGCACATCTCGCCACTCAGTTGGGAGCATATCAACCTTACCGGCATCTACACCTGGGATGCGGAACATCAGATGCCGAACGGATTTCGATCGCTCCGTCTGCCAGCCGGGCTACGGCGGGTCGCATAAGTTCTCATTCCGTTCGCCCTTAGCGTACGATTCCGCAC
>NZ_JBFUBG010000284.1:0-1270 GCF_056405875.1 Rhizobium sp. P1_E6
GCTTGAAGAAGACGATTACGCAGTACGTGCCGCCCGAGCAGCCCGACCCGCCCAAAGGCGATGATGACCACGAGCGAAGTACAACGTGACCCGTGCTCATGAAGCCGGGGAAGGACATGCATGCGTGTAGGAACTCCGGGGTTTGTCCCAGAAAGACTGATCGAAGCGAGAGCGGCACGGAGAATTCTCAGCAAGAAAGCATTGGCCACGCTGATCAGCGTCAACCCCAGCACCGTTACCCGCTGGGAGGACGGCACCAGCGCCCCTGATGCCGACGCCCTGACTGAGCTGGCGGCCCATCTGAACGTTCGCAGAGAGTATTTTCTAAGACCGGTCGCCAATAGCGACCGGCCTCTGTTTTACCGCACCCTGGCGTCGACCCTGGTAAAGGATCTGGATTACCAGGAATCGCAGATGCACTGGCTGCAGGAAATCAGCGGCATCGTTGAACATTATGTGGATTTTCCCGATATCGATGTTCCCGACGTCCTTGGAAAGGCGACCTACAAGCAGCTGCGGGATCGGGATATCGAGCAAATTGCCGCCGACATGCGAGTCCACTGGCGCGTCGGCGATGGTCCTTGCAGCGACATGATGCCCCTTCTCGAACGGATCGGCTGCATCGTCGGTTCCATCGAGATGGGGACGTCCAAGCTCGACGGATTGTGCAGCTGGGCGCGAGGCAGCAACCGGCCCCATATCCTGCTGTCGACCGACAAGATGTCCTTTCCGCGTCGGCAGATGGATGCCGCACACGAGCTCGGCCATGYGATTCTGCATCGCAATGTCACCGAAGAGGAGCTCAAAAAGGACCTCAAGGAAATCGAGCGCCAGGCGTTCCGATTTGCGAGCGCCTTCCTGATGCCGGCGACCACCTATTCCTATGAGGTCAAGAACGCCTCGCTGGCATCGCTATTGTCCCTGAAGGAACGCTGGCGGGTGTCGGTCAAGGCACAGATCCGGCGCTTATCGGATCTCGATCTCATCCCGGAAGACCACGCAACCTCCCTCTACAAGCTTTATTCGGCCAAAGGCTGGAGCCGGGAAGAGCCCCTGGACAGAAACTGGACGATCTCGGAACCGACGGTGCTCGCCAACGCCCTTCAACTGATCGTCGACTCGACCGTGCGCGGCAAATCTGACCTGTTGAGCGTCGAATTCACGATGAAGGCTGGTGACGTCGAAAACCTGGCGGCATTGCCCGCTGGCTGGTTTTCGAAGAATGCCGAGGTGATAAACCTAAAGCTGAAAGAAGTGCCCCCCTCAAGCC
>NZ_JBFUBG010000285.1:0-1238 GCF_056405875.1 Rhizobium sp. P1_E6
GTGCAAGAGGGYGAGGTGGTACCGGTCGGTGCGTTGATCGCGGTGGTCGCGCCACAGGAGATCAGTGATGCCGAGATTGACGGCTTTATCGCCGAATACCAGCAGGATGTGGTGCAAACGACAGCCAGCCCCGTGACGCAATCCATCACTCTTGCGGGCGGACTTGTCACCTATCTCAAAGTCGGGCCTGACGAGGGAGAGCCCGTGGTGCTGGTGCATGGCTTCGGTGCGGACCACAAGGGCTGGTTGCTCAATCAGGCTGCTCTCGCGGAGCGTCACCCGACCTACGCGCTCGATCTTCCAGGCCATGGCGCATCGTACAAGCAGGCCGACGACTTTACCGCGCAAGGTCTCGCCAGCGTTCTCCGCGCGTTTCTCGTTGAAATGAACCTGACCAAAGTTCACCTCGTCGGGCATTCCCTGGGTGCCGCCGTCGCAGCCATTGCTGCCTCGGATGCGGGCGACATCGTGAAAACGCTCACCCTCATCTCCCCGGCGGGCCTGGGGATTGAAATCAACGGTTCGTTCTTCGACGGGTTTATCGGGGAGACGCGTTCCAAAAAACTGCGGCCTTATGTCGAAATGCTGGTTGCCGAACCGAGCCTGGTGACGGCCGACATGGTCGAAGACATCCTGAAATCAAAGCGTCTCGACGGTGCGCAAGCCGCTTTGGCCGCGGTTCGCGAGGCAAACTTTCCCGGATCGGAGCAGAAGGTATCGATCGGTGCCGCAATCGCGGATACGAATATCCCGATCCAGATCATTCTCGGCGCAAAAGACAAGGTCATCCCGGGGGAAAAAACCAAGGAACAGCGCGGGGTCAAGATCGTCGAGATAGCGGGCGCCGGCCACATCCCGCATCTCGAAAAATCGGGCGATGTAAACCAACGAATTCAAATGTTTATTGGTGATTGACCGCTTGAATATCATCACCGGCGAACTGATATCTTAGTCGCCTGCTCGAGCCACCCTGAAAGGACATTTCCGGCGGGCTCGAGCGCAGGGGGAGGAACGCATTTCCAACCGTCTCCGTGCCGGCGCTCATCGTGGCTGAGGCGCTTTGACGCCAGGCCGGCAGATTGCGACGAGGAATTAGAAATTGGGACGCCGCGATCGGCGGCAGAAAGTTGTTACGGCTATGACGACCATTTTGGATACGACCAAACACCAGGCTCTCCGTTTGCGGCATCCCGAAAAAGCCCATCGCCCGGATACGGAAGTCCTGCGCAAGCCGGAAT
>NZ_JBFUBG010000286.1:0-1224 GCF_056405875.1 Rhizobium sp. P1_E6
TCATCATACCACTGACCGTGTTCCTGTCCGTTTTGGGCCTGTCCCAGCCTCCGAAACCGGAGGATTCCGGCAACGGCAAAGGAACGACGGCTTCCATCCTCATCATTGCTTGCGTGGCTGGGATTTTCCTCGGCGCGGCTGTTGCGCCCGCACGGGCAGCGGAGGTCGTAGTCGGGTTTCGAACCGACATTCCGCCCTTTTCCTATACGCCGCCGCTCCGCCAGGAGATCGAGAAAAAGCCGTATCTCGGATACTTGGCTGAGCTATGCTACGAAATCTTCGCCGACAGCCAATACCAATTGCTTGCCGTTCCTGTGAATGGGAATAACCGGTTCGCCGCACTCAAGGGGCCACTACCAGAGGTGGGCGGCAAACGGGTAGACGTCCTATGTGATGCCGTTACGATACGGCTCGACGATAGCGAACGTATGGAGGCCGGCACGTTTTCTCCGATCGTATTCGTCTCGGGCGTCTCTTATCTAAGGCGATCGGTTCGAACATTCAGGGACGTTGAGCTTGGATATCTGAGCAATTCGACAGCCGCGCGCKTCGCCAAAGAGGCATGCGCCATAGACGCGCTGCGCCTGGGGTCGTCCGGCAAGATGCCAGCGTGCTTCACGCCAGGAACATCGGATTGCCTTCTCGAACGAACCGCCGATCGCGAGGTAAAGGAGCCAACAAAATCACTAAGTGAGCGTGCCTCAACGGTACCGTCCTATATACTCTGTCCGAAGAGCGATCATGATCAGCTGATCGCGTGGTTTTGTAGCGACACAGCCAGAGACAAGGCCTATTTTGGCGATCGCGAAATCATCCTGGGAAAGCTTGCGGCGTGGAGGGCAACGGGCCATGCCTGCGGCGACGTTCGCGACCCTGGGCAATCCTTTACATACGAACCCTATGCGTTGCTCATCTCCAAAACGGCCCCTCCCGAGCTCTTCTCGTTTGTGCAGCGCCGCGTCTACGAGCTGTTTTCGCACCGCGCAGGCGCGGAGGCGCTGTTTCAAAAATGGTTTCCTGGGCAAACCATGTCGGAACCTCTCGCATGGCTCTTCAGCCTTAACGGGGTGATGGAAGAGGACCAGCTCCTGCGCGGAGAAAAGCGGTTTCTGACTATTGCCCCGCACAAATACCCAAATTACGGTTTACCGCATTAGGAGCGTCGGCCAGCTTCATCGAAGGTTGCCGCCGACTTCAAGGACCGAGCTTCGGTGAAGCTTTGCC
>NZ_JBFUBG010000287.1:0-1192 GCF_056405875.1 Rhizobium sp. P1_E6
GCTCTACCGGTGTCGCCCCCGCCATGCATCAGGGTCGCCGCGCCGCTTAAAGACGGCGCGCAGACATCAGGCCTTTTCATCACCAAAATATTAGCGGCCGCCGGATGAAAATCCGGCGGTTTTGCTTTTGGCACACCCCCCGATTTATAGGGAAATTTTGTCCAAAATCTAATAAAATTAAAGCTTTATTATAGGATGAATGCCAATCGTAGCTAACCGGTCGCAGCATGTTCTCTTAAGCAGCAGTAGATGCGTCGCCCTCATCCGGCGCGCTCGCACAGGCGGTATAAAACCGCACCGGAATGCAGCCCCATTCCTGTTGCGAGGTATCATGAAGAATTTGAAAATATCGAAGCAGCTTATCTTGCTGGTTATTGGCCTGATGGTCGCGTTTGCGATTGCAACCACCTTCCAGGTCCGCTCCTCGGTCAATGCGATCTACAAGGAACGCTATGACATGCTGCGTTCGGAGGTCCAGTCCGCGGTCTCTGTTCTCAAGCTCTATCAGGCGAAGGTGACTTCAGGCGAAATGAAGCTGGAAGACGCCCAGAAGCAGGCCTACACCACGCTCAACGCCATGAAATACGACCCCGATGGCTATTTCTTCGGCTATAGCTACGACATCCAGATGATGTTCCACTATGACGCCTCGAAAATTGGCCAGACCAACAAGGGGCAGCCGGACAGCAAGGGCAAGCTCTATCGCGAAGAGCTGGTCAAGGTCGGGCAGCAGGGCGGTGGTCTCGTCGAATATTATTCCACAGCCAAACCGGGCCAGCCCGTTGGCGATTATCGCAAGACCGCCTATGCGCTGGCCTTCGACCCCTGGAAGGTCGTCGTCGTCACCGGCGTTTACATGGACGATCTCGATGCCCAGGTGAACGACAAGATTCTGTCCGCGCTATCAGGCAGCATCGTTTTGTTCTTCCTCGCAATTGTAGCTGCTTACCTCGTCATCCGCGGCATATCGAACCCGTTGAAGGACGTGCACAACGCGCTTCAGGCGGTTGCCGACGAGAATGTTTCCCTTGATATCCCGCATACCGGCATGAACAACGAAGTCGGCATGATGGCGAAGGCGACGCAGTCGCTGCAGGAAAAGATCCGGGAACGCCACGCGATGTCCGATCGCGAGGCTGCCCAGCAACTGGCTCTCGAAAGCGAGCGCGAAAGCAACCAGCGTCATCAGCAG
>NZ_JBFUBG010000288.1:0-1149 GCF_056405875.1 Rhizobium sp. P1_E6
ACCTAAAGCTGAAAGAAGTGCCCCCCTCAAGCCAGCCGCATTTCTCGGCGAGCGTGCTGTCGTTTCCGCAAAAAGGAAAATGATCCAGGCTCGCTAATAGTCTCTGTCGCCGGGGACGGAAGCCGAAGCGCGCCACTCCGTCGAACCTTGCAGCGCTAACTCTGGCAACGCGGCTCGGGAAAAGCCTAAAAGTGCGAACCAGAAGCTAGGAATTTGCACCTTATCTGCCACGGTCTCTGGCAGCGCCGAGTAACAAGCTGAAAAAAATTTATATCCAAATTTTGCTCAGTAACGTATCGTGATGAGTGGTTGGCCCGCCGATCAGTTCGGAGCGCAGAGGGTATATTTTTCACCAATCGGCCTGTTCACGATTGCATCGCTGCTCTGAGGGGGCGACATCAATCAACATTCCGGTCGCTGCGCGCGGTTTGCAAGGTTTCGGAGGCGCGCTGCTGGTCCCGACAGGAAGGCTCCATGGCTCTTGTGGATATCGGAGYTTTGCGGGAATCTGCGATTCGCAGCGTGCCATCTATCGTATAAATTGTTCGTGCTTATTTAGATGATTCCTCGACTGCAACCCTCGGTCATTTATGAATTTCGATCAGCTTCTCGATTTGCGTGATTGGTGGGTCGCGGTAGTTACGCAGCTTCTTCCCCTCAAGATATCATCGGATCCTCGCCCGGCCGTCGAACTGTCCAGATCGAACGTATTTTTCCGTTCATCGGAAGATCGACTGGTTTCGGTCGACACACCCGAAGCCCTGGCTGAAGCGGTCGGCACGACGCGCACCTGTACCCTGTTGCTTCACGATGACCTTTTTATCCGCCGTCGACTGACGTCGACACCGCTGCCCTATAGTCGGGCGAGGGATATGGCGGCCGCCGACCTTATCGGTCAGACGCCGTTCCGACCAGACACCATCTACACGCTGCCGGTCGCTGACAGCGATGGCTCCTGGACCTACCTTGTTGTCAAGAAAAGCTTTCTCGATCCGCACATCGACACACTGCTTTCAACAAGGGTGACAGTTAGTTCCGTGGCTATCAAACCCGCAGGATGCGACAGGCTTTGCCTGCCGCATCGAAGCCTGAGGGAGGTTTTTCGAGGCAGGGAGAGGTCGCCCGGACGATCGCTTCTATATCCCATTC
>NZ_JBFUBG010000289.1:0-1147 GCF_056405875.1 Rhizobium sp. P1_E6
GAGTAATCGAGATAKTCTTTCCTCGAAGGCTCACCGGCTACGCCGTGATTCAACTTTATATTGGAAGTACCGTTCAGGTTGGTCCGAGCGAAACTCACCGTGTTAAGTTCGTTTTAAGAGGGCCGATTCAATGTAGCTACATGTCTAGAAAAGCACACAGCCATTGCGACGTTCTCACGTAAATGGCCGGACAAGTCCCAGTCAGCCGAAGGATTGACACCTAGCATGGAGCGCAGTCGCCTCCTTTGGAAGGACACACCTTCAACGCCTAGCGCGCAAGACGACCACCGCTACCAATGAACGGACGCTTTGCACTACTTCCGTCAAAGCCCTCTCTTTCGAACGAATCCCCCGCGCCCACCCAAAGCGACTGTCCCCACATTTCGAAAAATGAAACACTTAGTCTGCAGACAACATCCCGGGCAAACGGGCAGGGTCGACACTTGTCGAAGTGTGGGCCATCTATCAGCCTGAAGCTCGTGGATTCTCAAAACCTGAGCTCCGCAACAACGCCATCAGCATCGGCCCGAGCGAAAACTCCCCTCGCCGCGCCTTCGCCGTCAGATCCCTGAGATAACCGCCGGCCGAATTGATGTGCCCTGCCCGTTCCAGGATGCAGGCGATCGCCACCGCCGCATTTTCCGGCCCCATCGCCTCGCAGGCCTCCTGATAGGCGGACGGGCTGACGCCCAGCATCGAGCGGACCATGACGGCGGCCGCCATCAGTTCGCGCCAGTTCGCGATCGCCCCTCCCTGCCCGTAATTCGAAACTTCTGGGCACGCCCTCAGCACCAGTCCCAGCGGAAACGCCTTCAGCGGCTCGGCAATGCGCCCGCTTTTCTCGCTCGGCTTCTCGCCCTGCTCTTTTTCAGAGCTAGGTTCAAGTTCATAGGTGGATTCGGTATTTGAATTCTGTATATGGCGCTCATCATGAGCAGCATTGGTGCTGGTATTTTCAGTTTCTTCCTGAATTTCCAGTCGGTTGACGATCTCTTCGTGCAGCAGGCCCATCTCGTCGAGGATCGCATCGATGTCAGCCTTGACCGGCGTGCGCGGAATGCGCGCGACAAGCGCAATATAGGTCGCCTCGACAGCTGTCCAATCGCCGGGTGCCCCCTCCTCTATCGCGGCCGTGATCAGCTTCCTC
>NZ_JBFUBG010000290.1:0-1140 GCF_056405875.1 Rhizobium sp. P1_E6
GCATTCGAGATGCCGCTCGGGTCGATCGGAAGTACGATGAGGGCGTCAACGCCGGAAGAAACGAGCGTTGCGATCTGGTCGGCTTGCTTTTTCACGTCCCAATTGGAATCGACGATCGTCAGTGAGCCACCAAGAGCATCCATCGCACCCTTGTAACCGGCAATGATGTGTTCGTAGGATTCCTGCCCGCTATAGGGAATGGCGACGCCGAAGTGATAGTCCTTGGGATCCTTTCCCGCAGCGCGCGCCGGCGTGATGGAGAGGCCGGTCATTGCCGCCGCACCGATCGCCGCCGTAGCGCCGAGAAACGCTCTTCTGCCAAAATCGGGCAATGAGATGAGCCCAGGCACGCTGGAATTATCGTTGAAATCAGTCATTTTATCCTCCCGTTGAATGAACGATGTGAGGCGGGCAATCCTGAGCGGCCGCGCCGCGATCTGCTTGCGTCACCTCAAGCCCGTTGCCGCGATCCCCTCCGAGACCAAGGCAACGGCACTTCTTCAGGCCCTCAAGGACAACTCGAGAGCAGACATATCTGTTTAGACTGCGGTATATCCGCCATCGACAACCATCTCGCTGCCGGTCATGAACGACGCCTCGTCCGAGGCAAGGAACAGAACCGCGTTGGCGATCTCCTCGGCACGGGCCGGGCGCCCGAGCAGCGAGGGACCGACCAGTTTGCGGGTCATCTCAGGATCGTTTGCGATGATGTCCGCAGTCATTGCGGTTGCCGTGAGGCTCGGGTGCACGGAATTGACCCGGATATTGTCCTTGGCGACCTCCGATGCCGTCGCCTTGGTCAGCAAGCGCACGGCGCCCTTCGACGCGACATAGGCAGCAGCGTCAGGAAAAGCGACAAGGCCCCAGTTCGAGCAGACGTTGATGATCGATCCGCCGCCGGCCCGGCGCATATGCGGAATGACGAATTTCGATCCGAGGAACACGCCTCGAACGTTGACCGCGAAGGTCTTTTCCCAGACCTCGAGGCTCGTCGATTCCGTCGTTCCGGAAAGATAGATGCCGGCGTTGTTGACAAGGATGTCAATCTTGCCAAACTGGCTGGAAACCGCATCGACGGCCTTGGACCAGCTGTCTTCAGATGAGACATCGAGCGCAATGAAATGTGCTTTGGTACCACGC
>NZ_JBFUBG010000291.1:0-1137 GCF_056405875.1 Rhizobium sp. P1_E6
CAACGCGACGCCGACGGCGGTTGCCGATGCGGGGGATGCGACCGAGAAGGGTGGTGCGGCCAATGGTTCGGGTGGCGTGGTTGCCAGTGGCAATGTGCTGACCAACGATACCGATCCGGATGCCGGCGACACCAAGACGGTCACGGCGGTCGGCTTCGGCGCGACATCAGGCACGCTCGGCACGGCGCTGAACGGTACCTATGGCAGTCTGGTGCTCAGCGCATCGGGCGTCTATAGCTATGCGCTCAACGAGACCAGTGCCGCCGTCCAGGCACTGCGGCAATCGACCAACACGCTGAGCGATGTCTTCAGCTACACGATGCGTGACACTGCCGGTGCGACCGCCACGGCAAACCTGACCATCACCATCCACGGCGCCAAYGAYGCGCCGGTGCTGGCTGTCCAGACGGTCGCCCAGAATGCCACCGTCGGCTCGGCCTTCTCCTTCGTGCTGCCGACAACCACCTTCACCGATGTCGACGGCGGCGAGACGCTGACCTATTCGGCAACGGCTGCCGACGGCACGGCGCTGCCCGCCTGGCTGGCCTTCAACGCCACGACGCGGACCTTCTCCGGCACACCGACAGCAGGCGGCACCTACGGTGTCAGGGTGACGGCGACCGACCTCGGCGGCCTCTCAGCCAACGAGACCTTCAACGTCGCCGTATCGACGCCCGGCAACGCGACGCCGACGGCGGTTGCCGATGCGGGGGATGCGACCGAGAAGGGCGGTGCGGCCAATGGTTCGGGTGGCGTGGTTGCCAGCGGCAATGTGCTGACCAACGATACCGATCCGGATGCCGGCGACACCAAGACGGTCACGGCGGTCGGCTTCGGCGCGACATCAGGCACGCTCGGCACGGCGCTGAACGGTACCTATGGCAGTCTGGTGCTCAGCGCATCGGGCGTCTATAGCTATGCGCTCAACGAGACCAGTGCCGCCGTCCAGGCGCTGCGCCAGTCCACCAATACGCTGAGCGATGTCTTCAGCTACACGATGCGTGACACTGCCGGTGCGACCGCCACGGCAAACCTGACCATCACCATCCACGGCRCCAACGACGCGCCGGTGCTGGCTGTCCAGACGGTCGCCCAGAATGCCACCGTCGGCTCGGCCTTCTCCTTCGTGCTGCCGAC
>NZ_JBFUBG010000292.1:0-1113 GCF_056405875.1 Rhizobium sp. P1_E6
GGCTTCAAGGCGATCAAGCTCAACGGCTGCGAGGAAATGCAGATCGTCGATACCAACGAGAAGATCGACAAGGCGGTCGAGACCATCGCCACCATCCGCGAGGCGATCGGCCCGCATGTCGGCATCGGCGTCGATTTCCACGGCCGCGTCCACAAGCCGATGGCAAAGGTTCTGGCCAAGGAACTCGAACCCTACAAGCTGATGTTCATCGAGGAACCTGTTCTCTCCGAGCACCGCGAAACCCTGAAGGAAATCGCCAACCATTGCTCGACGCCGATCGCGCTCGGCGAACGCCTCTATTCGCGCTGGGACTTCAAGTCGGTCCTGTCGGACGGCTATGTCGATATCATCCAGCCGGACCTGTCGCATGCCGGCGGCATCACCGAGTGCCGCAAGATCGCAGCCATGGCCGAAGCCTATGACGTCGCAGTCGCGCCGCATTGCCCGCTCGGCCCGATCGCGCTTGCCGCCTGCCTGCAGGTCGATGCCATCTCCTACAATGCCTTCATCCAGGAACAGAGCCTCGGCATCCACTACAACAAGGGCAACGACATCCTCGACTACATCTCCAAAAAGGAGGTCTTCCAGTATGCCGACGGTTTCGTCTCCATTCCGCAAGGCCCCGGCCTCGGTGTCGAAGTGGACGAAGCCTATGTCATCGAGCGCGCCAAGGAAGGCCATCGCTGGCGCAACCCGATCTGGCGCCACGAAGACGGCAGCTTCGCCGAATGGTAAGGAGAGATGGTCCTATGTCGAAGCGCCTAAGCAACAAGCGCATCCCGGTGGCAGCCTGAGCATTCAGCAGCATTCGGCCTGACTGACTGATACCGGATTGCTTTTATCCGATCTCGAGTACCCCCCGCAATCTGGATCGCGGGTCCACGATTAGATTCCCTTCAAGAGCCGTATTCCGTTTTTCGACCACAGAAATTGTCGGGTTGACTTTACACGCTTCCGCAGAGCAAGCGGGAGGGAGCCTCGCATTGATGTGCTCGTCAACAATGCCGGAGTATGACCCCACCGTTGATGAGGACCGGACAAGGTTTCGAGTTCCAGTTTGGGGGGCAATCAACTCGGCACCTTCGCCCTTACGTCGTTGCTGCTGCCCAAATT
>NZ_JBFUBG010000293.1:0-1104 GCF_056405875.1 Rhizobium sp. P1_E6
ATGTTCGCTTCGGGCCGAAAGCCGGCGAAAGCCTTGGCCGCTTTGGGCCGATATCGTTGAAAAACTCGATGGAGTAGCCGCTTATCCGGTGATTTCCGGCCTTTTGCGCAAGGGGCATCGGTTGCTGCCCTGCGCTCGTGCGCGGGCAATGGTTGGTGTCCCTTTTTATGCGGCGATGACGCTGTACGGCGGCCTTGCTGGCCTGAGTTTCGCCAATCTTCTGAGGTTCTGGGCGGTTGCTGCAAGCAAGAATTCGTCACGCGCACCACATGGACCTCGCAACCTCAAACGCGCCATGCGGAGAATGGGTTTGAGGTGAGCGAAGAGCATCTCGACCTTCTTGCGACGATGCCGAGACTGCTCGTATTGGGGTGTGGCAGCATCACGCGTCTCAAGCACCCGCAATGCCGAGTTTTTCAACGGTATCCGCCAGAAGCGGTCATCTTTCTAGGGATTGACGAAAGTCAGCTATCGACCTCATTCGGGAAGTTTGAGCTGAATGCAAAACCTACAAAGCTGCCGTCAGGCGTGCTACGAGTTGGCCATCGCCAACTGGATTCGGGGCTAGCCTTGAAAATCTTATTTCGAGGACTGTCCTTTGTTGTATGCGCCATTGGGGGCGTTTTCGCACTTTGGACGGTGGTGTGGATAGTTCTTGGCATTAGTTTCAAACCGAGCATTCCGTATTTCGAAGCATTCCTTAATCAGAAATATAAGGGCTATAAAAGTACCGAAGGCCGAGTGATCCGGTGCGAATCCTGGACAGAGTATTCTTCTGAGTATGAGATTAGCTGTAGGTATTTTCGGCAAGCAAAAGCCGAGGAACCAACGTACCACGCGTTTGACAAGTGGGGCGGCTACATCGGAAGTCGCGATGGCGGTTGATTGCAGAACTTACCAACTCTCCGTTACGGAGTTAGCGTTGTTTGCCTCGCACCTTGACCATGCGCGCATTGCCGTTCGAATAATACCGCTCTGACAGGGGCACTGAACTGCCCCCATTTTCGACCGGACACTCAGCATAAGCAGGAAGGCTCAAGCACAGGCTTGAGGATAAGCTTATGTCTAACGAGTTTCGACAGGTTGACTTGATGATCGGTGACG
>NZ_JBFUBG010000294.1:0-1100 GCF_056405875.1 Rhizobium sp. P1_E6
GAACATGAGTGTAAGCAGGTAGCGCTTATCGCAGACATAGGTGACGCACTTGAAATTCGCATGAATCTCGCGCAGGAGTCCGAGCAGCCGCTCATGGTTTCCTGGACGCCGCGAAAGAGAGCGATACTTCAGCTCGCCTGCCYGCAGCCGAGGGAAATAGTTGCGAATGAGCTTTGCGGCTTCGTCATCTTCTATGGCTATCGCTGAAGCGCCCTGGAAACGCTGTTCTGCATTGAGCAAATCGAAGCCTGTGTAGCCGCTCTCATCAATCCGGAAGCACTCCATCGAACATAAATCCTTCCAGATGCCTAGATGGGTGTTGCCGCGAAGACAGCGATGGCCGCCTTTGTGCTTCCCTCCTCAGATGCGCCAATAACGTGGCGGGACCTTTGGCAGATTCGGGGGGATGCCTTCGAAGCCCCGGCTCTTGTATAGGTGCGCGAAACTAGCCTGATCGGCCCCCGCGAGCGCGAACAAGACGAGGTTCTCGTGCTCGATGCACACACCATTTATTGGAACGGCGAGGGTCTTTAGTCGTCGCAGGGTCTCACCTGGAGGCGTGTCGAGTGCCTCTGCAAATTCGATCAAATCGAATTCGGCGACGCCGCAGCTTCCGATGTCGCCGTGGCCGCTGTTCGCCAGCGAGTGTACAACGGCGTAAGCCAACCTATCTTCGACTGTCTTTAGCACGTCAAACTCGAGGCGTTCCTTCAACTTAAGCGCTGGCATACGACGGTGACCTCCCCGCGAATCGAAATTCAGATGTTGTTTATGATAGCCGCTCGCGCCGGCATCTTTTGACCTATTCGATGGCGATCAACAATGAAGTGAGCCGGGTGTGTTTGTGCTTTTGAGATGAACCATTCAAATGGCTCAACGACGCCGGCCTCCGCGCTCAGAGCCAGAACAGGTTGAGCAAATTCACCGATCTGGTCGGCAGCACGTAATTTAACCCTGTGCCGCGATTGGGATTGGTAAAGTCAGCGAAAGCACGATAGGCGTCTGCGAATTCTCGCGCCGGAATCTCTGAGCCCTGCACCTGTTGTACGAAGCGCATGACAAAACCTGCGAGCACGTCCGCAGCCTGAATACTTGCGGAC
>NZ_JBFUBG010000295.1:0-1085 GCF_056405875.1 Rhizobium sp. P1_E6
CCGGCGCGATCATCCTGCATATCGCCGAGCGCCATCCGGGCCTGCTGCCTGGTGATGCCAATGCCCGCGCCCGCGCCATCGCCTGGATCTTTGCCGCGCTCTCCACGATGGAGCCCGTCATCGTCGACCGCGAGACCGCCAGATATGAAGAGGGCAAGGAGAGCTGGTACAACGAACGCCTGGCCTATGTCGAAAAACGCATCCGCAAACGGCTCGCCGAACTTTCCGCCCGGCTTGGCGATGCCGACTGGCTGGACGGGAAATTCAGCGCCGGCGACCTGCAGATGATCTCGGTGCTGCTGAGATTGCAAAGCTCGGCCCTGCTGGAGGAATATCCCGATCTCTGCGCCTACATCTCGCGCGGGCAAGCGCGCCCCGCATATAAGCGGGCTTTCGAGGCGCAGAAGGCGGTGTTCCTGGCCATATCGGRAGGCGGACAATAGTCCTGACAGGGTCGATGGGCGGCGAAATCCGTGACCGAGCGCGGCGAAATCTACAAGAAAAATCGCCCCTCGGCTTCATAGCCTTCCGGTTTTGGATCGGGAACAGCATGAAGCTTTTCCTTCATGTCAGCCCGAAGATAGGTGTCGAATACATAGTGTTTGCCATTTCCCTGAAGATGCTTGCCGGTTTTCCGTTCAAGCCAGGCGCTCGCGGTCGCGCCTACAAATTTCGGGTAATGGACTTTGTTCGCTAACGGCCTGCTGTGACCGAACCGCTCGCGTGCGTTTCCTGAGCATCCGGCTTGAGGGTGTTTCGAGTGGTCGTAGTTCCACCAAACCGAAACACGCAGCTCGCCGAAGCTGATGCTTTCCCAGAGTACTACGGACGGATGTCCGGCAATACCGGCAAACAGGTGACCATCCTCGTCGCTTGGACCATCGTCGGGCGGGGCAGCAAGGGATATCCTGCCCTGCTTAATTGCCTCGTTCATCCCTAAGACCAGCAATTTCCGGTAGCTTTCCATGAGCCCCTCGCCTGATTATCTGGCAATACCTTGTTCCTAGGCTCGGTTGAGGTGGTGGCAAACAAACGACCGACCTGGGAGCACAAAGCCGTCCTAAAAAATCCGGGCTTCTATGTTC
>NZ_JBFUBG010000296.1:0-1078 GCF_056405875.1 Rhizobium sp. P1_E6
ACCTTCACCTATTCGCCGACCCGGCGCTGGCTGACGCGGCTGACGACGACCAGGGGCACGACGGTGCTGATGGACAATCAGTATACCCGCGACAATGTCGGCCGCATCAAGACCATCACCGGGCTGACGGCCAACGACAACTGGACCTACTCCTATGACCAGCTCGGTCGTCTGGTGAGCGGTGACAACGGCGGCGACAACGCTCTCGACGAGACCTACGCCTATGCCGACAATCATAATCTGCTGTCCCGCACCCGGATCGGCGCCTATACCTATCCGGCGCCGACAGCGGTGCGCCCGCATGCGGCAACGCAGATTGGTGCAAAGACCATTAGCTATGATGCCAACGGCAATATGGTCTCGGACGGCACCCGCACGCTGACCTGGGATGTGGAGAACCGTCTGTCCACCGTCACCCAGGGCGGCAGCACGGTCACCTACCTCTACGGTCCTGACGGAGCGCGGGTGAAGAAGAGCTGGGCCTTCGGTACAACGCTCTATCCCAATGCTGACGTCGAGATCGACCGCTCGACACCGGGCACGGATATCTACACCGTCTACCCGCATCCGGACGCCAAGATCGTCGCCAACCTGTCTGCCGCAACGAAGACCACCTACCTCCTGCATCGCGATCACCTGGCTTCGGTCAGGCTGGTGACGGGGGCACCCAACGGCAATATCGTCGAACAGACCGGTTATGCCGCCTTCGGCGAGCGCACCAACACGGCGATGCAAACCCAGAAGGGCTATATCGGCGAGCGCTTCGATCCCGAAACCGGGCTGATGTATCTCAATGCCCGGTACTACGACCCCGCCTTCGGCAGATTCATCTCGCCAGACGACTGGGACCCGACCAAGGACGGCGTCGGCACCAACCGCTACAGCTATGCCGAAAACGATCCCGTCAATAAGTCAGATCCAAACGGGCATCAATGGGGTCAGCTGAGTGGGAACGTCACCCAGTCGCTGGGCGAAGTTTTGAGCAGGGCGTTTGGGGGGGCTGCTTCGGCTGGTGAAGGCATCGCGTCCTCGTTCTCGGCCCGTGGGGGGGCCGTGGGCGTGTTTTTAGGGGTTCTTC
>NZ_JBFUBG010000297.1:0-1067 GCF_056405875.1 Rhizobium sp. P1_E6
ATATCGGCTCTCGACAGCCCCATGGTCCGCCGAAGCGAGCACGCGCTGCCGGCATTTGACACCCTTGGCGCGCGTTGAATGCGGCGCTCTCGTGAATTGCCTCCGGCCGCCCCAGGACGTCAACTCTATCGTGAGATTGCTGGCCACAACTCGGCAATCGGAAGCGACGTGTTGTATTTMACCTGCTTCAAGGCGAAGCTTGACCTGATATTCGCAACACCAGGGGTGCGCGTCAGTTTATCGAGGATAAAATCCTTGAGCGCGACGGTGTCACGCACGACTACGCGCAACAGATAGTCCGCGTCTCCTGACATAAGATAGCACTCCATCACTTCAGGCAGTCGGCTAACGGTCGTCTCAAACACGTCAAGGACGGGCTCGGACTGCCTTTCCAGTGTGACGTGGATAAAGACGCTGACCGTCCCGCCAAGCTTCTCGGAATCCAGAAGCGCCACATAGTCTTTGACGATGCCGGCGTTTTCGAGCGCCTTGACGCGGGCAAGGCAAGGCGAAGGCGACAGCCCAACGCGTGAGGCGAGCTCGACATTGGTCAGCTTGCTCGATTTTTGAAGCTCCGCAAGTATTTTGCGATCAAAGCCGTCAAGTTTCATTCCATCCCCATTCTATGCTGAAGATCGTAGCGAATGCCGCATGATCTGCCGGACACCACGTATTCCGGGTCATTTCCGGCATAATACGCTTACTGGTTTATGGTACAAGTGTTCTAAATAGGAGGAATGATGATGGATGCCATTTCCAGTCAAACGAACGCACATGCACTGACCGCCGGTGATCCCGATCCGGCCGAGACCTCGGACTGGCTCCAGTCGCTGGAATCCGTCACCAAGACGGAAGGCGGTCGCCGTGCACGTTTCCTGTTGGACGCGCTCGACCGCAGGGCGAAGGAGATCGGTGTCGTCGAGGAAAGCCCTCCTTACTCCCCCTACCGCAACACGATCGAACTCGACAAACAGCCGCCCTTTCCAGGTGATCTGGCCATGGAAGAGCGCATCACCTCGATCATCCGTTGGAACGCATTGGCAATGGTCGTGCGCGCCAACCGCGCC
>NZ_JBFUBG010000298.1:0-1063 GCF_056405875.1 Rhizobium sp. P1_E6
ATCGCGCACTCGCTTCACGTGGATGCGGGCAGCACTGTATGGGTCGTCTCGGCCTATCAGTTGGCCGTGCTCGTCGCCATTCTTCCGTGCGGCGTGCTCGGGGAAATTCATGGCGCGCGACGTGTCTTCCTGATTGGCGTCGCGCTTTTTACCGCGTCTTCGGCCGTCTGCGCCTTCGCGGGCGACCTTTCCTTGCTGATCCTTGCCCGTTTCGTACAAGGCCTCGGCGCTGGCGCGATCATGGCGCTTGCGATGATGAACCTTCGCACGGCATTGCCGCAACGGCTGCTGGGTCCGATCATTGGCGTCAATGCCATGGTCATCGCGACTTCCTCCGCTGCCGGCCCCGGCATCGCCGGTGCCATTCTATCCATCACGACGTGGCCCTGGCTGTTTGCAGTCAATATACCGCTCGGCGTCATCATTCTCATCGGCGGCGGCCTGCTTGGGGAAGTCGCGGGCACTAAACGGAAGTTGAATGTGAAGGCCCTTTTGGCCAACACGCTGATGTTCATCCTCTTCTTCTGCGGCGCCGACCGGATAGCGACCGCGCCGACAAGCGGCACAGTCCTCATCGCCGCCTCGATAGCCTGCCTTTTCATCCTGCTGCGCCTGCAGCGCAACAGCGACACCCCGATCGTTCCGACGGATCTCCTGGCGGCACCGGCGTTCCGCGTGGCGGTCATCGCGTCGGTAACCTGCTTCTGCGGCCAGATGCTGAGCTACATTGCGCTCCCCTTTTATCTCCAGCACACATTGCACATGACGCCGGTCCTGGCCGGTCTCTACATGATGCCCTGGCCGGTTGCGACCGCGATCATCGCGCCGGTTTCGGGACGCCTGGCAAACCGCATCAAGACCGCATGGCTTTGCGCCGCGGGCGGGGCGCTGCTGGGAACCGGCTTCCTTGTGGCCGCTCTCAGCCCGCCGGACCCGAGAGGCATCGCGTTTCTGGTCGGCACGGTGATTGCCGGCCTGGGTTTCGGCCTGTTCCAGACGCCGAACAACCGCATTCTGCTTCTCTCGGCTCCGAAAGCCAGAAGCGGCGCGGCAGGTGCGATGC
>NZ_JBFUBG010000299.1:0-1060 GCF_056405875.1 Rhizobium sp. P1_E6
TCAGAAGACCGAGCGTTATCTTTTTCAGCGCGTTTTCGGCCTTCTTGAAGTCGCGAGAATAGGATTGGACCGCATGCGTCGCTATATCGAAGACTTGGCGTTCTCGCCGCTCGATCTCATCCTTCGGATCACCCTCGTAGGGATAGACTCCTGCCTCCTTGAGCGACTGTATCAGCTCGCCGGATTTCTCAGCCTCTCGCTCACGAAAATAATCACCGACCTCGTCGCGGATATATTCCACGACACGTACAAAGTCCGGATCTCCGAGTTCATCGAGCTCCAGGAGATTTTTATTCGCCATTTCCTGGAAGAAAGGAGCGTATGCATAAACTGAAAAAGAGTAATCCGGCGCCGTGACGTTGGCCGGTATCGTCCCCAGCACGACACCCGTCTCGCCTCCAAAATGGATCCGGCGATTGGATACTTTGTTCTTCCATTCGATGACCTTGAGGGAAAGGTCTTTGATGATCCGGGTTTTGCCGACAACGGGCTTCGTCTTGAAATCATGGAACCGGTCAATCGAGGCCTTAGGATCCACCGCAGCGCCGTCATATCGGATGATCACATTCGGATAGTGGAGCACGTAAGGGGCGAAGGTGGCGTTGAAATCGGCTCTAGCCTGCTCGCTGGTCAGCCAATCCAATCCCTCTTTCAGGTTCACCAGCTCGACTGTCGTGCCCGTTTCGACCTCGAGGTCGATAGCGACTGGATCGCCGACCGTGCCGGTATGCAGCTGGTCGGCGTCAACGGTTATTTCCAAGGCATGCTTTATGCCACCTAATTCATAGACAGTCTTCCAGACCGCCCGCTGCGACCACGAATAAAACTTAAGACGGCCCTGTCCTTCTTTTCCATGGACGGCTCGAGCAAAACGCTTTGTTTGACGTGCCTGGCGCTTCCAAGATTCTCCCAGACTATCGAAGTCGTGATCGGCCTGTGGCTTCGTAATTCCCACCCCATTATCCATGATGATGATTGCATCGATAGCGTCGAGCTCATTACGTGGGAATTCGACGGAGACTTCGGTAGCATCGGCATCGAGGGCGTTCCACACGAATTC
>NZ_JBFUBG010000300.1:0-1056 GCF_056405875.1 Rhizobium sp. P1_E6
GTCCAACCGTCAATGTCAAAACGCTGCACGCCAAGATCGGGGAGCTGACGCTGGAGAACGATTTTTTAGCCGGAGCGCTTGGCAAGGCGGGATTGCTGAGCGGAAAGAAATGATCGACCGCGAGCATAAGCTATCCGTCGTGCGCCAGGCGAAGCTTCTCGGCTTCAGCCGTGGCAGTGTCTATTATTCGCCGCGTCCAGTGTCTGACGGCGATCTGGCGCTGATGCGCCGGCGGACGAATGCTGCGCATTCGCTCGGGGATCGACGAACTGCATCTCGATTATCCGTTTGCCGGAAGTCGGATGTTGCAAGGGCTCTTGAGGGGAGAGGGGCTGGAACCGGGCGGCTGCACGTCGCCACGCTGATGAAGAAGATGGGCATCGAGGCGATCTACCGTCGCCCGAACACGTCCAAACCAGCGCCCGGACACAAAATCTGTCCCTACCTCCTGCGAAAGCTGGCGTTCACCCGACCCAACCAGGTGTGGGCAATGGACCTGACATATATTCCGATGGCTCGCGGATTTGTCTACCTCTGCGCCGTTGTGGACTGGTTCAGCCGGAGGATTCTGTCGTGGCGACTGTCGATCACGATGGAGGCAGCCTTCTGCATCGAAGCAGTCGAGGAAGCGCTGGCCCGTTATGGCAGACCCGACATATTCAATACCGACCAGGGCTCGCAGTTCACCTCGATGGACTTCACGACGGTGCTGAAGAAGGCGGAAATCGCCATCTCGATGGATGGCAAGGGTGCGTGGCGGGACAACGTCTTCGTCGAGCGGCTCTGGCGTTCGATCAAATACGAGGAAGTCTACCTCCACGCCTATAAAACAGTGTCCGAGGCCCGCGCTGGCATCGGCCGCTATCTGACCTTTTACAATCCTGTTTCATGACACCCATCTTTCTATGTCATTGAAGGGAATAGGTTTTCCTGATCTGGAGGCGATCCCGCGGGGTGGCGAGGGTTCTTCCGGGCACGATTGAGGATCTGACGTGCTTGTGGGGTCGCGAGTTTGGAACGGCTGAAGATCCATGGGCCATCGGGTAGCGGATGAAC
>NZ_JBFUBG010000301.1:0-1056 GCF_056405875.1 Rhizobium sp. P1_E6
ATGTTCGGCTTGTCGGGTGTTTCGGGAGAAGCTGGCGCTGCCGGTGCGGTAGGGGCTGCCTCTTGTGCGTAGGCCATCGAAACGAGGGGAGCTGCGGCGAGGCTCATTGCGACTGCCGCGGTTGCCGAAAGAAGTCTCCTGGAGAAGCTGGTGGCCATCACATCTTCCCCTTCGCACGGTCGTTCAACATTACGCTCTCCCTGGTGTTGAGCAGGGCAGAGCCTGCCACAACTGGATCGTCGCCATTCGACCGGGAGAGACTTCTACTTTGAGGCTATTTGCGGAAGTACGTTACCGTAAATGCCGCTGTTGCGAGATGTAACGGCTGCGTAAATCACGCCGTTACTGTGTCAGCGGTTTGGATTGCGGATCGCCGCGCAATGTATCCTCGACCTCCACCGGCTTTGCAGCGACCGGCGGACGTTGGGCGATTGCCAGCGGGGCGGCGACGGCGGTACCGGCGACCTTGCCCACTGTTTGAACTGTGCCGCCGACAACGGCGGCGACGCCTTCGCCGAGGGTGATATTGGAATCCGTCAGCGGCTGACCGGTCATCAACCGTTGGCCGATCAGCTGGACGATCTCGGGGCTTTCGGCAAACTTGCCATGGTTGAGCTTATCGCCGGTATCGACCTTTGTCAGGTCGATGGCGGTAATGCCGGCCTCTTCCAGCCTGCTGCGATAGGGCTCCTTGGATGGGTCGATTGCGCCGAGCCGTGAAACTTTGCCGGTGATGAAGCTCGATACCGCCAGAGCCCGATCATCCTGCGACACGAAGATCGTGAATTTCGGATGTGGCGTGCCCATTTCCACGAACTGCTTGGCGAAGACCTGGATGTCGATGTCGGGCGAGGCAAGAATGACGTCGCGGATCTTGGGATTCACATGTCCGTCGCGAATGCCCATCTGGCGCAGGGATTCCATTGCAAGCCAGGTTCCCATGGAATGGGCAAGGATGGTGATATCCTTGACGCTCGGATCCTGCGCGAGGATCCGCAGGGCCTGTTCGAGTGCGGTGCGCGAATAGTTCGTGCTTTCCTTGTCATATTCATAGGC
>NZ_JBFUBG010000302.1:0-1045 GCF_056405875.1 Rhizobium sp. P1_E6
GTTTATCTCAGTGGGCTCGAAAGAAAGGCCGCGGTTATTGTATCGCAGGCGCTCGACGAGGCGGAGCGGCTCGTGGCATCAGGCGTTTCGGGCGCCGATGATCTCCGAAGCAAGCTCGCGGCGTTTCTCAGTCGTGAACCCTTGGCAAAACCGGAAGTCATTGAGGTACGAGACGCAGCGACCCTTCAACCTGTCTCGTCCATCGATCGTCCGATCGTCATTGCCCTCTTTGTCCGGTTCGGGACCACGCGTCTCCTTGATAACCGTGTCGTGGCGGCCAATCGAAGCACCGGGGCTGCAGCGTGAGCACACCATCATCCACCAAGCGGCTGTCAGCCCCCTGGCATTCGCGCCATGAAGGGTTCGCGCCCGATCGTCTGTCTTACGGCCTATACGACCCCGATCGCGCGCCTGCTCGATGAGCATTGCGACCTGCTGTTGGTCGGGGATTCGCTCGGCATGGTGCTTTACGGGATGGAAACGACCACCAGCGTGACACTCGACCTGATGATCGGGCATGGTCGGGCCGTCGTCCGTGGCGCCAGCAGGGCCTGCGTTACAGTCGATATGCCGTTTGGCACCTATCAGGAAACGAAAGATCTAGCCTTTCGCAATGCCGTTCGGATCCTCCAGGAAACGGGATGTGATGCCGTCAAGCTCGAAGGCGGCGAAGAAATGGCCGAAACCGTCTCCTTCCTGTCAAAGCACGGCATTCCGGTCCTCGGCCATGTGGGACTGATGCCACAGCTCGTGCATGCGACGGGCGGTTACCGCTCGCTCGGTCACTCCGACGTCGAGGCGTCCAAGATACGTCAAGACGCCCACGCGATCGCCGACGCGGGCGCTTTCGGCCTTGTCATTGAAGGAACGGTGGAGCCACTGGCCCGCGAGATCACCGGAACACTGAAGGTTCCGACGATCGGCATTGGTGCGTCGTCGGCATGCGACGGGCAGATACTCGTCTCCGACGATATGCTCGGCTTGTTCAATGACTTCAAACCCCGCTTCGTCAAAAGGTATGACGAACTCGCCGAACGCATTGCGC
>NZ_JBFUBG010000303.1:0-1019 GCF_056405875.1 Rhizobium sp. P1_E6
GTGCCTCCTGAAGCGGAGGTTCGGCAAGGCTGAGCCTGCCCTGCTCCATCAGAATCGTGCCGTAATTATCAAGGGCTTGGGCAAGGCTCGCGGTTGCTGGCGGTGTCAGCGCACGCCTTATTGTGATCGCCTGATCAGTTAAATCAGCTGCCCGATCGAAGTCACTGAGTTGGTACAGAAGGATGGCATAATTCACGAGGACATCGGAATATGCTGCTTTGTCGTGGACTGAAGTCTGCTGGAAAGCATCGTATGACGCACGGAAGCGGTTTTCAGCCTCGTCGTAGCGMCCGAGATTTCTCAGTGCTACGGCAATATCGGCCTCAATCGAGGCGATCTCCTCGTGGTCTGGCTGGGTGGCATTCCGGACCAATGCGAGCGCTTGTTCGTTATACTGCAGCGACTTTTGAAAGTCGCCGATTTGGTACGTTGTTTTTCCTGCAAGTCGGAAGATCTTGACCTGATCTGAGATCGACGCCTGCAACGCCGGCATCTCCTGGATCAATTGCGYGGCACTGGCGGCCCCCTCTTTAAATCTCCCCGAGGAAATCATCTCGCTTATTTGTGACATTCGATCCGGCAGGCTCGTCTGCGCTGCCGAAGGCGCGGCGTTGAGGAACACGCCTCCGATCACCAGCAGCGACACGATCGCTAGCAGGACCGGACCTGGGCCTCTACTTGTTTGCTGCCCCATCGATGAGTGACCTCAGAAGTTGCTTATTCTGCTCAGCACTAGGATCGTAGTCATCCCACTTGAGCGCGCGCGGCGTCGGTTTTTGGTCGCCTTGCGTACTTGCAAATAGTACTTCAGGGATGAATGCAGGCATGAAAGCCACAGGTAATTCCACGTTGCTTTGAACGAGGAGGCCGCTTTTGCCTCCGAATCCGAGCACGGCACTGAGCGAAGGGTCGAGGCCGCTCACCTTGAGCGCCATCCCCGCTGCGGTCACCGCCAACAACGTGCTCAATTTGTCTGCGGCGGCCTTGATGTCGATGCTTGTCTTTGAGCCGATGAATAT
>NZ_JBFUBG010000304.1:0-1001 GCF_056405875.1 Rhizobium sp. P1_E6
AAATTGGACAGCTGTTTCGTGCTTGCGAAAAACCTCACCGCCGTCGTGGATTGGTCCTATCGCGAACACGTCGAATGGTCCGACCCGGATATCCGCAGAAAGCTGAACGAATACGAACGCAACGTTCGCGACGAGACCGAGGCAGCCTTGCAAGACTTTCAGTATCTGACCGACGCAAAGAAAATGCCTGATTCCTTGTTGGTGGATAATCAGGAGCGCCTTAAAGAGCTTGAAAAGCGTCTGCTGAGTAATGTTCGCCTTTTGGAAGATTTGCGAGACAAGTTTTGCCTGATCATGGCAGTCTATTGCGAATACGGCTCCCGTTTTGCCAAAATGAAGGATGCTTCTCTTCGAGACAGCATTATCAGACGGATCGTCGACAAGCGGGAACTGCCCGCTACGGGTCTGCCGCTCTATTGGTTCCTCGTCGTCTTCGTTGTCTATTTCTTTTTCATCATGGTGCAGTGGCATCCCCTGATATCGTCGGTGCCGCTCTCCCACCAGACAGCGGCGACCAGCGCCGCTTTGGAAACGCTCAAGGTTTTCCTTCTCGTATGGTTGCCGACAACGGGCATTGCGGCTTTCGTCAGCGTCGTTTATGGCCCTAATTTTTCCGGTGGCCCGACGAGCAACAGCGTTGCCTGGTCGACAATTTCGGGCGCGCTTGGAGCCTTCGCGGTTGCCGTCACTGCGATGGCGTTGTTCGCGTTTCTCTACGCTGCACTCCCGGCAAGCAACACCTCTCAGATGTGGCAGAGCCTGTTTGGCGCCGGAGGCTGGACGGGAGCGCTGCTTTATTATCTTTTGTTGGCTCCAGTCGCGCTGATCTCCTACTGTTTCGTCAATCTGATTCGAGCACCCGAAGAACCTCCCCAAACCAGGAGAATATTTTGGCTTGCGGTGGCTGCAGCGCTCCTTGCGGTCATCTGGTTGGGCGTCATCGTTAGCATCACCGCCCAGACGGCGTGCGAGATTCGCGATCCGCTCGAAGCGGTCTCGGT
>NZ_JBFUBG010000305.1:0-999 GCF_056405875.1 Rhizobium sp. P1_E6
GAATGCCACCGGAATGCCACCGTCGGCTCGGCCTTCTCCTTCGTGCTGCCGACAACCACCTTCACCGATGTCGACGGCGGCGAGACGCTGACCTATTCGGCAACGGCTGCCGACGGCACGGCGCTGCCCGCCTGGCTGGCCTTCAACGCCACGACGCGGACCTTCTCCGGCACACCGACAGCAGGCGGCACCTACGGTGTCAGGGTGACGGCGACCGACCTCGGCGGCCTCTCAGCCAACGAGACCTTCAATATTGCTGCCACAGTGGCGCCTGTGACCTACAGCCTGTTTAACGCCTCCAGCACACCGGCCCAGACGAACCTCAACGACGGTCAGCAGCTCGAAGTCGGCGTCAAGTTCCAGTCGAACGTTGCCGGTGACATTACCGCCATCAAGTTCTATCGCAGCGCCAACGACAACGGCCAGAATGTCGTCGACCTGTGGACCTCCACAGGCACCAAGCTTGCCACCGCCACCTTCATCACCACCACGGCAAGCGGCTGGCAGACGGTAAACTTCGCAACACCCGTCACCATCACAGCCAACACTACCTATGTYGCCTCCTACCACACGACCGGCGCCTACGTGGCGACCAACAATTTCTATACGACTGCCGTCACCAGTGGCCCGCTGACGGCGTCAGCGAGTGGCAACGGGGTCTACCGCTATGGCGGCTCCGCCGCCGCAGGCATTTTCCCAAATGCCACTTACAGCGCCGCCAACTATTGGGCCGACGTGGTCTTCCGCCCGGCGTCGGTCTCCAACGCGACGCCGACGGCGGTTGCCGATGCGGGGGATGCGACCGAGAAGGGTGGTGCGGCCAATGGTTCGGGTGGCGTGGTTGCCAGTGGCAATGTGCTGACCAACGATACCGATCCGGATGCCGGCGACACCAAGACGGTCACGGCGGTCGGCTTCGGCGCGACATCAGGCACGCTCGGCACGGCGCTGAACGGTACCTATGGCAGTCTGGTGCTCAGCGCATCGGGCGTCTATAGC
>NZ_JBFUBG010000306.1:0-935 GCF_056405875.1 Rhizobium sp. P1_E6
GCCTGGGGCATGTTCGCGCAGGTGGCCGCATAACCGCTAGCGCACCCAACCATCGAGCCACCAAGGCCGGAATTGACCGACGCAATCAAATTGCTGTGTGCGTACCGAGTTTTAACAGGGCCAGGTTCGAAGATATCGCCGCTCGTTGTTACCGTTTTCATGTCCCAGCTATAGGCGCCATCCTTTTGTGGCTTCGAGCTGAACCGACCCACCCACCCAGCAAAATTGCTCATGGTCTTTTCTCCGTTTCCGGTCAGCGAAAACATGTTGCTGTAGGAGAGGATCTGGGTTGACGTGGATCCGGCGATCACGCCGTTGGCGTTAAAGCTCGTGATGCCGAGGAAATAGGCGTAATCGTCGCTGTAGTTTTGTGGCGTGCATGCGCCGCTTACCGGGTGGCATGTATGCGCATATGTAGACGAAACGGCAAAAGTCTCGTCTTTACCGTCGGCGTCGAAGTCGGTGATGCCGGCACTCGTCGAGATTGCTGCGGACACAGTGTTGAATGCCAGTGTCGCATTGTCATAGACCATCTGTCTGATGGTCTTGCGGGTACCGGCGGTGGGAATGCCTGCCGAGAGGATGACGTCGCTGCCGTAGCGCTCAACCTTGGTCAGGCGCGAGGTGTTGGACAGCGGTGCCTGGTTGTAGGTCATCACGTAGGCTGAGAGGTTCTGGCCGGCCGACTGCACGGCGACCGTCTTCAGCCGGCGGCGCATGTAGGAAAGGTTATAACCATTGCCGGTGATGATGTAGTCGGGGCGGACCTCGTAGGTGAAGCTGACAAGCGTGCTGCCGTAGCTGATCGAGGCGACGTAGCAGACCGGCAGATCGGGGCAGGTGTAAGTGTAGCTGACCGTATTGCCGTTGGTATCGGTGACCGAGGTCAGCAGGAACCGTCCGAGCAGCTGCAGATTGCCGTCCGCGCTTCCAGG
>NZ_JBFUBG010000307.1:0-923 GCF_056405875.1 Rhizobium sp. P1_E6
GGCAGCGCTCAAACCGAGCCTGACAAACGCGCCCTTTTTGAGCAAAACATCTCGTATAAGCGTGTCCTTCAATAAGACCCGGCCGACAGCTTGAGAAGGCCCGTCGAAACGAAGACACTCTTCCACTGCCGCGTGAATAGAAGTTGGTGCAGTACGGAGCTCTCCAATAAGCTTTGGATGCTCCAACAGCGTCGCCAGCACGTTGCCGATGCTATGCTTCGTTGTTTGAAGTCCTGCCGTTATCACGAGCAAGCACGTGTTGATATCATAGCTTGCGGCATCGCAATCGTCGGATTCTAGCCGCGCCTCCAACAGTCTTTCGTAGGGCAACGACGCCTTAAGCTGTTGGCGGATGGAGTCCTTCAAATAGGCGACGCAATCCAATACTCCAGGAGTGACGAATTCGCTTCCAAACGTGAAGCCCTTGCTCACAAATATTTCGGATGGCGTCTGCATTGCTTTGACAGCAGCGAGGTCGAATCCGGTAAGCCATGCGACCATCGTCTCACAGATGGGCTCCGCAATATCCTCAATGATGTCGAGCTCGCAAGCATCGGCAGAATCGCCAACGAGCCGCGCGAATGCGCGTTCTAAAACCGGCTCGAGGGCACTCGTTCGGCGATACAATCGGCTGCTGAGCACCCTACGCGCATTTGCATGCACCGAGTCGTCCAGCGTGAGGACGGTGCCCAAAAGGGGCTCCTCGATTCTAGTCTGCTTTGAAGGAGGCAAGGACGCGAGCGCGCGAGCGATCGAGACGCCTTCAGACGTGACAAGCGATGTCACGTCGGAGTATCGTGTAATCAGGTAGTCTCCCGAACCTCGGTGCGGCCAGTCGATGCGAGCAACGGGCCATCGTTCTCTAAGTACACGATATGTTGAATGAGGGTCAGACTGCAGTGCCGGCCCGAAGATGAGACGCA
>NZ_JBFUBG010000308.1:0-904 GCF_056405875.1 Rhizobium sp. P1_E6
CGGCTACGCTATATTCAAGTTTGGTTTGGTAGTGGTCCGACCGATCATTCCTCGCCACGACGGACGGTTGTCGTGAAAGGTTGAGGCGTTCGAGCTGCCGCAACGATAGGGATGCAAATCCCAGGGCGCTAATCTCGATGAGACCGCGCGAGCCGGCAACGCTTGCGTTGACCCTAGTATCTTCAGTGATTGAAAACCCGTGGTCCTCCCGGCTGCGGCTTGGTGAAAGACGCGCCCTTGCTGCGTCACGCAAAGTTGCTTTGCCGTYGTGGCTCCGTCTGCGACGCGATCCGGGAAAACCTTTAACCTCAGTCCGCGAATTGCCAGATCCACCTGAAGATCAGGAGTTGCAAATCACGGTCKGTAAGCCTATAATTAGAACATTCTTAAATTGCAATAGTAGCAACCCAGCCATGGAGGGCCGAATGGCAAGGAAGATCCTGTTCCTTTTAACTGTGGCAGCGCTTGCCTTGGCGGTCGTCGGCCCTGTCGGAGGGCCAACGGCGTTGGCCGGTCCATGCAATCCGCAGCAACAGCAATGCTAGAGATTTGACATCAAGAAAAGGCCAAGGATTGGACTCTGACTCTGCGTATTGGCCATCGACAGTCCCCAAATCATTGTGGCAATTCGGTCTGCTGATACCCGGCAACCGAAGAGATTTTCCATTCGTGGGGATCGCCGTTTCTGGGCAGTTCATCGTCGCGGCACTCGCAGGCTGCTTGATTATTTGTGCCTTTGCCTGGAAACGATTTTCGGAGCCGAGTTACGATGTCAATGCCGCCGCCTTCCGCGATTTCAAGGATCTAACGGTCTGGAATCTCAAGGACAGCTTTTCGCTGAGACGCGCTTATGTCATCTATTGTCTGTCGCTGATTATTATTTATGCGGTATTAGCATTTTTCG
>NZ_JBFUBG010000309.1:0-902 GCF_056405875.1 Rhizobium sp. P1_E6
GACATAGGCGATCCCGTGCGCAATGGAATCGCGCGGATTGCGCGGGGAACAGTCCGCGCCGCCGAGCTCCACCGTGCCGCCGGTCAACCCCGGCATGCAGCCATAGAGGGATTCGACCAGCTCCGTCTTTCCCGCACCCAATGGACCGTAGACGGCAACGATTTCGCCGGCTGCAAGCTCGATATCGATCGGACCGACATCACGCGGCGATTCAGGCGTGCGTGCGCGGGTCCAGCCGCGCAGGCGCACGGCAGCCTCTCCTCCATCCGATCGCTCCTTGTGTGCAACATGCTGTGGCTCGGCGAGTGCATTGCCGAGCATGGCGCGCACAATGCCTGCCTGGTCCAATTGGGCTCTTGGCGCTTCCAAGGCCACCCGCCCATCGCGCAGGATCACGACACGATCGCAGACCTTCAGGATTTCATCGGTCCGATGGGAGATGAAGATGATCCCTGCTCCCTGGGCAGCCAGTTCGCGCATGCGCTCAAGCAGAAGTCCGATTTCGTCGGCACCAAGGGCCGATGTCGATTCATCGAACACGAAAACGCGACTGCCACTGGCGATGGCGCGGGCGATTTCCACCTGCTCCATCAAGGCAACGCCGCCCTGGCCGGCGAGCGGGCGCCTCGTGTCGATATCCAGGCCGAGACGGCGCATGGCGGCATCCGCCCGGTCGTAGAGAGCCTTCCAGTCGATCACCCCGAAGCGCGATGGTTCGATCGTGAGCATCACGTTTTCGCCAATCGTCAATTGCGGAACGACGGCGCCTTCCTGGTGAACCAGAGCAACACCGGCTTCGTGGGCGCCGCGGGCATCGGCGAAGGCGGCCGGAACTCCACTGCACATGACCGTGCCGCGATATGATCCGTGCGGGATCTCGCCGACGATAACCTTTGCCAGCG
>NZ_JBFUBG010000310.1:0-896 GCF_056405875.1 Rhizobium sp. P1_E6
GGCCTGATGCGCCCGGATCAGCGACCGCGCCAGATTCGGCGCACCCTGGGTGACGAGTTTCAACTCCTGGACGTTGAGGACGAGGTTCTCGAAAAGAGGATCGGCGAGAGCCTCTGTCAGGGCGGACAACAACCTGTCCCCTTCGCCCGACGACAGCTCGCTTACATTGATCTGAAATTTCTCGGCGAGCGCGACAAGGACGGCTGCCGACACCGGTCGCTGGTTGTTTTCGATCTGGTTCAGATAGCTGGTCGAAATGCCGATCCGTTCGGCGAACTGGGCTTGGGTCGCCCTGTTTGCTTCCCTGAGGTCACGCACCTGGCGTCCGATGAAGAGCTTACCTGCCGCCATGTTTGCATCTTTGCAAAAGAGGAGTTTGCATTTTTATAGTTTACTCAACGGTGCACGATCAAGTGTTTTGTGAACCCCGTCCCTTCGCTACAACACCGCAATATCAAGGCATTTTCGAAGGACATGAGATGCGATCCGTTCTTGAACAGCTAGAATCGCGGCGGGCAGAGGCAAGGCTGGGTGGCGGCCAGAAACGCATCGACGCCCAACACGCCAAGGGCAAGCTGACGGCCCGTGAAAGGATCGAGGTGCTGTTGGACGAAGGGTCGTTTGAAGAATACGACATGTACGTCGTCCATCGGGCCGTCGACTTCGGCATGGCAAGCCAGAAAATCGCTGGCGACGGTGTCGTCACCGGCTGGGGAACGATCAACGGCCGGCAGGTCTATGTTTTCTCCCAGGACTTCACCGTCCTTGGAGGATCGCTTTCCGAAACGCACGCGCAGAAAATCTGCAAGATCATGGACATGGCGCTCAAGAACGGCGCGCCTGTCATCGGCCTCAACGATTCCGGCGGCGCGCGGATCCAGGAAGGCGTCGCATCG
>NZ_JBFUBG010000311.1:0-892 GCF_056405875.1 Rhizobium sp. P1_E6
AGACTGGCGCGCGACGCTCGTGGCGGCAGTCGCGCTTCCCCTCTAGACTGGCGCGCGACGCTCGTGGCGGCAGTCGCGCTTCCCCTCTCTATCCTGCCAACATTCTTCGCCATCGATATGCTAGGGTTTTCGCTGAACATCCTCAGCCTGCTAGCGATTACTCTTGTGACAGGCATCCTTGTCGATGACGCGATCGTTGAGATCGAGAATGTCGTGCGCCATCGCAACATAGGGAAATCCGCGTATCGCGCCGCTCTCGATGCGTCAGATGAAATCGGGCTGGCTGTGATCGCAATCTCGGCGACCATCATCGCCGTGTTCGCGCCGGTAGGCTTGATGAAAGGGGTCACTGGCCTCTACTTCAAGGAGTTCGGTCTCACCGTCGCCATCTCTGTCTTCTTCTCACTCTTGGTCGCCCGCCTCATCACCCCAATCATGGCGGCATACATCATGACCAGCCTCCCGCATCGGGAAAGGCCGCAGGGCCTTGCCGGGAGGATATACGAGAACGTGTTGAGGCTGCAACTTCGCCGCAAATGGACGACCGTGGCCGCCGCGGTCACCTTCTTCGCGATTTCCATCGCCGCACTTCTAACGCTTCCGAACGCGTTTTTACCCGAGGAAGACAACGGTCGCCTCTCCCTGTCGTTGGAACTGCCGGCGGGATCGACGCTCGCTGAAACTAGGGCCGTCACTGACGAAATCGCTCAGCGGATTCGCCAGCTAAAGGAGGTCGAAGGCGTGTTCATTCGAGGTGGGACGAGCCCGTCGGGGGAACTTGATGTCCGTCGCGCCGCGGTCTCCATTGACCTCGTTCACAAGTCTGAGCGGGAACTCTCTTCTTTCAAGGTCGAGGATGCCGTCAAGAGAATACTCTCGAACATTCCTGATG
>NZ_JBFUBG010000312.1:0-886 GCF_056405875.1 Rhizobium sp. P1_E6
ACAATCCCCTGATCTCGCTCTCCACGCAGGTGGAGCGGCGCTCGGGACATTCGTTTCGGATCTATCGATTAAACTGGATAGCCAATCGTCGACATCTCGATGGGTATTCCGCGCGCGCAATGTGCCAATTGCTTTTGTTTCAACAATACATATTTTCCCCATGCTATTACTGCATCGAATTTCCCGCTCTTGTTTCTTGGACGCGTAACAAACGGGTATTGACTCGGCTTAACCATAATGTACAGTACAACCATTAAGCGCATTTTATTCTTGATGGAGGAAATACTGATGTCAGAATTCGCTTCGCAACCGCCTTCTTCAAAAGCACCACCGGTCGGATCATTCTTTCGAGGAGGAATGATGCCTGCGGCGCCTACGCCATACGCAAATCTAATTGTTTACGACGTGAGCCGTCTTCAGCTGCCAGTTGCGGAGGCTCAAGCAATCGAGAATGTTCTAAGGGACGTTTTGATTCAAGAACTTACCAAGCGAAATCTTGGTCAAAACAGAAGTGCTATAGATCTTAGCACGGCGGTCGTCGGGATAGCCATAGACTAAAATCGTTCGCTTATAGCTTTGCTGGGTAGATAATTCGGTCTTGTCATCGGAGGCGAGCATGCTTGCGCAAAGCCAGGAGTGGTTAGAGTGGGCCGCTTATAACATCGCGGTAGGTGTTTCAGAGAGCGCCGTAAAAGAGGAGATTTTGAAAAGCGGGCTGACAGAAGGGGAATTCAGCTCCTTCTTGAGCTCGCTGAAGTCGAGCCCAGAATTTCGAGCGATGAAAAAGCTATCCAGGAAGTACAAGCTCGCCTGCGACCTCAATGAGGCGTTGATAGCGTTGGAATCTGAGGTCTTCAATTTTAATGAGATCTCGCGGATAGAGGGC
>NZ_JBFUBG010000313.1:0-880 GCF_056405875.1 Rhizobium sp. P1_E6
AGATCGAACTGGACAGCGAGGAGGGGCGGGATGTCGCGCGCGAACTGCTCAAATGGTTTCAGATCGGCGTGACCGATAAAAGCAGATTACAGGAACTGCTCGCATCCCGCACTTGACGCCAACAGAGCCTTGCCGTCAGCGATAAGACGGTGCTCCACGGATCCCCAACCCGTAGGACTTAAGTGGCCCTGCGATCAAGTCCTCAATCGTTGGTCTGCGAAGTCCGGCGGCGGCATCGAAACCGGTAAAATCGATATCGACCGTCGTGCCCGCGAGATCGACGCCGAAATCCACGTTCGGGTGACGTTCAAGGTAGGAGGCCAGTCCGGGTAGGAGACTTTTCGATCCGAAACCCCCGGGCCGTTAGGCGCAAATGGCCGCGAGGCCCGCCTGCCGAGCTTCGGCCATCAGATCGGCCTCTGCCTCCTCAGCAAGATGAGCGATCACGAAGATCCTGTTGGCGAGCCGAACGGAATCATTTCGGCTGACTCGGCGACATAACGGGCATGCCTAAAATCGCGGATGGAAGCGACGTTGTCACCGTTCCAGTCGAGGAGCACGAAGTGTGTCGGCGCGTCGCCTACGCTGTTCGGGTTGAACACCAGAATTGCTGGCCGACGATCCACCAGACCAGGAACGAGATGCCAATCGTATATGCCCGAATAGTTTTTGAAGTAGCGCGAGACCTCCTGGCGCCCCTCCATTCGGACTCGCGACACGAGTTCAAGCCGAACATCGTCCGCAAGCATGTCTCGCACTGCGTCAAAGTCTCTGGCGTTGAAGCGATCGACATACTTCGCAAGTCGCCTCAAATCACCCTGACTTAAGACCGTCGGCGATGTCCCAGCGTTCACATTGGCGACTTCGCGAATCCGGATCC
>NZ_JBFUBG010000314.1:0-877 GCF_056405875.1 Rhizobium sp. P1_E6
GGCAAGCAAGGCGATGTCCTTGATTTCGTGCGGGAGGCGAAGGGCGTCGATCTGCCCGAAGCCATCCGCATTCTCGGCGGCGGCATCGGCAGCCGGCCGAGGGCTCAGAATGGGGCTCGTTCGCGCCCTCGATGGTATTTCCCTATCGCAACGCTGACGGTTCGCTTCTGGGCTATGTGCTGCGCCATGATCTACCCGATGGCGGCAAGGAAACGCCGATGGTCATGTTTGTCCGTCTGCCGGATGGGACGGAAACATGGTGCCGCTTGCCCTTCGCCAAGCCGCGGCCGATGGCTAGATGCTGGAACCAGCTTCATGCGCACTTCCGGAACGGAAGGTCTTTTTTGATCGAACCCGAGATGCATAGGATACATAACTTGCATAGGGTTTTTCATAGGTAATGTGGGAAATGTCAGATGGTGCCATGACAGGTATTGAATCTGACATTTCCTATAGAGCGGCCAAAACTGCCCCTGCATCACCTGCATCCTATGCACCCAGCGAGATTATCTACTTCGACAGCCAGCTTTCGAAATAGTGGCGCACAGCCGCACCCGCGCCGAAATGATCGGTCGTATCCAGCCTCGCAACTGCGCCGCGCACGACGTCGGCCATAACGGCTGCAGGCAGGACGCCGGACTTGACCATGCTTTGAAACAGTTCCTCCATCAGAACGATCGTCCCGATCGCTTCGTCTTCAGCCTTGAAATTCGTCATTGCTGGTCTCCCGTGTGTGTGTTGTTGGCAATGAAGTGGCTTTGCATCGAAAGTCCGGAGCATCTTGGCGACTGCRCGACAAACTCACAAGGGCTTGGTCTGGTGAGACAGCGTGAAGAAGGGCGTTCGAGCCGCCCGCCGCATGAGGCGCTCATAGAGG
>NZ_JBFUBG010000315.1:0-855 GCF_056405875.1 Rhizobium sp. P1_E6
TTCGTAAACCGCGCGCAGTCGTGATCGGAACCGATCGCGGCAGCTTACGATTTAGAAACAGCTAATAATAACACGATACGTTGAGTGATACGCGTACTCTTATCGAATTAACCCAGATTTTCCCTCCTGGAGGAAGCAGCGGCTTGCGGACGTTCTCAAGCTATCAATCGTTTTACCGGGCGAGGCGTTGTCAGATGGTGAGTTTGCAAACGGAAACGGGCGGCGTGAATTGTTTTGCTGCCAAGCCTTCAAGATAGTCGCGAAGTTCGCTGAACACGCTTCCAGACGGTGTTGTCACGTAAACCTGCGGTCAGTGAGTGGCGGTAGAGATGGTGGGATGAAGAGTTCCGCTATCAGCTATAAGCGTCACCGTTTCCCGCAACAGATCATCGCCCATGCGGTTCGGTTGTACTTTCGGTTTCTGCTGAGCCTGCTGGTCAAGGAATGGCTGCTGGGGCGCGGCTGTCGAGCCTGATAGGGTCGCGCAGGGGCGTTGGTGCACGGATCGTTTATTGATGATGGGATAATCGGCTGCGATCGCCTCAATCTCGTGCCACCACTATGCCCTTCAAACACAATGCCGCCCGCCGCCATCGTATCGGCAAGATGAAGTTCAAGGTGACGAACTGGGCAGAATACGAAGCCGGCCTTCGCCGTCGCGGCAGTCTGACGTTTTGGATAATACCGGAAGCGCTGTCGTTCTGGCAGGCGCCGAAGCGGACGACACGCGGCGGCCAGCCTCGCTATTCTGATCTGGCGATCGAGACCGCCTTGACGCTGGGGCTGGTGTTCGGCCTGCGTCTGCGACAGACGGAGGGCTTGCTGGTGTCGGCGCTCAAATTGATGGGGTTGGAT
>NZ_JBFUBG010000316.1:0-850 GCF_056405875.1 Rhizobium sp. P1_E6
GCTCCACACGACGCGTTCCGGCGGCTTTGTCGACGTCGAGTCAGTGTTCGACGGAACAACGCTCACCCTCTTGGGAAAAAACGTCAACAAGTATACGCAGGTTGAGTCCCCCGGCACGGTCGATCAGCTGATAGACGAGTTGCAGGACAAGTATGGTCTGCCGTTGCCTGCCGCCGATCTGTTGATCACCAATTCATATGACGAGCTGATGGATGGCGTCTATGATTCGAAAGACTTGGGAAGTGGCGTCATCAATGGTGCCGAATGCGATTCTCTCGCTTTTCGCAAGGACGATGTGGATTTCCAGATCTGGATTACGCAAGGGGAGCAACCTCACCCCTGCCGAATGGTCATTACGTCTAGAACGATCAAGGGGTCACCGGAATACAGTGTCCAGGTCAGGGATTGGAAGTCAGGGGATGGGGTTACATTGGGCGATTTTAAATTCCAGCCGCCGCCAGATGCGGAAAAGATCGACGTCAAAGACCTCAAGCAGAAACTTGGAGAATTGCCGGATAACTTCATAGTAGGAGATAGCAAATGACTGTTTACCAACGCATAGGATTGATCTGTCTCGCTTCGGCGGCTTTGATGTTTGTCGGTGATTTGACAAGGGACCAGTCCGTTGTTTGGGTCCCCAGTTTCGTGTCTGACGCCGTCGCGAGAGTGGGACGCCCCTTGACCMCGGTCAGTGTCGCCGGCGTCGCCCGGCGCACGACTCGTCGTTGTGCCGCCGGTGTCTACAATTGCTAGTCAGGCCAATGGATTGACTCTTTGATTTCCCGATTGGCGACATCACGAGATGTGCCAACTCGTTGACATGCGCTGCAACAGTTGCAGGCATGTCCTG
>NZ_JBFUBG010000317.1:0-849 GCF_056405875.1 Rhizobium sp. P1_E6
AACGTGCCTGCAGGGCCTCTTCTGTGCGTCGAGTTGGGCGAGCCGCTCTTCGATTGATTTGCGTGTCACAGTGCTTGCTCCGTTGGCGTTGACGTCAGGATCGATGCTGTTCGAGCGTGGGACCGTGCAACTGGTCAGCCGTTTGAGCCGACTTTCCGAATGTTCGTTCCGCGCTTTCCCAGGCTAACAAATCGACGCGCGATCGCAATAAAAAATACACGCATAGCGGTAAGATAATAATAGACGCATCACAAAACGCGTGTAACCTAAGCGGCAAAATACCGAATTTTAATCGCGAAAAGGGAGGGGATCGTTTGGGGTATTTTGGTCGAGAAGGGCGCACTTACGAGTTGCTGCGCAACTCAGGCGCTCCTGTCGGAGAGACATTGATCACCGATCGAAGCCGGTGATCGCGACGGTGAGGATGGAGTTTGTGGCGATCTATCATGCCAGCATGAAGCCGATCTCGCGGGCGAATGGCCGTAGTGCCGTTGCAGCCGCTGCCTATCGTGCCGGCGTGTGGCTGACCAACGAGCGCGACGGGATCACCCACGACTTCACCAACAAGCGTGGTGTTGCCCATGCCGAGATCATCCTTCCTGAGGGCGTGGCGGCCGACTGGGCGCTTGATCGCTCTGTTCTCTGGAACGCCGCAGAACAGGCAGAGGGCCGCAAAGACGCACGTATCGCCCGCGAATTCGAGGTGGCGCTACCACACGAGCTGTCATCCGAGCAACGGCTGGCGCTCGTGCAAGAGTTTGCGCAATATCTTGCCGATCGCCAGGGGGCGGCTGTCGACTTTGCCGTCCATAATCCACATGGGAAAAGCGATGTGCGCAATCACCATGC
>NZ_JBFUBG010000318.1:0-845 GCF_056405875.1 Rhizobium sp. P1_E6
TAGGGTTAAAACCCAATCAAACTATTGATTAAATTATCTCTGTATGATTCACTTCGGTAATARTGGGAGTTTGAATCATGGCAGGAGAATTCTGGCTTGATGACCGACAGTGGGCGGTGATCGCTCCTCTGCTTCCGACGAACCAACCCGGCGCTCATCGAACTGATGACCGCCGGGTGATCAGCGGGATTATCCACGTCCTGCGATCGGGTTGYCGGTGGCAGGATTGTCCAGCTTGCTACGGACCTTCGACAACCRTCTACAATCGCTTCCATCGCTGGTCTGCCAAAGGAATATGGCGGCGGCTGTTTGAAGCCCTGGTGCAAACGACCGATCAGGACATTCACATGATCGACAGCACCACCGCAAAAGCGCACCGCTCCGCCGCTGGCGGAAAAGGGGGGCGGATGCCGAAGCAATCGGTCGCTCGCGAGGCGGCAGATCGACAAAAATCCATGCTGTTGTCGATGGTTGCGGCCGTCCAATCGCGCTGCGGATAACGCCTGGACAGCGCGGCGACGCCCCCGTTGCCATTCCACTGATCGACCCCTTGCCGCCGAGCCGCATCTGCGCTGCCGATACCGCTTACGACAGCAACGCGTTGCGCGACTTTCTCACTGCACGCGGCACCGAGCCTGTCATTCCCAACAATCCAACCCGAAAGCAGATCAAACCGTTCGACCCCGTCGCCTACCGCCGGAGAAATATCATCGAACGTGCTTTCTGTCGCCTCAAGGACTGGAGGCGTGTCGCAACTCGATATGACAAGCTCATGCTCAACTTCGCGGCAACTTGCTACATCGCCGCCATCGTCATTTGGTGGGCCTGATTGAGTCTGGAGCCTA
>NZ_JBFUBG010000319.1:0-843 GCF_056405875.1 Rhizobium sp. P1_E6
GCTCCTTCTGGAGCATCAGCTTTGACAGCGTTTCCTCGGTGATCGATCCGTCCTTGGCGCTGGTGACGATCTTGCGACCATCGCGGAACACAGTGAAGCGATCGGCGATCGCAATCACTTCCTCCAGCCGATGCGTGATGTAGATGATCCCGATACCAGAGCGCTTGAGGGTTTCCATCACCTCGAACAACTTGCGCGCTTCCGGCAGCGTCAACGTGGAAGTCGGCTCGTCGAGGATGAGAACCTTGATATTGTCCTGGCGAAGGGCATGAAGGATCGCAACGATCTCTCGCCCCACACTCGACATGTTTTCGACTTTGATCGACAGATCGATCTCAATCGGAAATCGCGCCAGGAGCGCCTGGGTTTTCTTTCTGATGAGGTCCCGGTCAACGCGACGCAGCAGACCTTTGCCGGCGCCTTCCTGACCAAGAAAGATGTTCTCGACACCCGAAAGGCTTCCGATCAATTCGGGATGCTGCTGTACGGTTGCGATACCTGATTCCATCGCGTCGGTGGGTTCGCGTATGGCAACCTCGACGCCGTTCATCAGGATTTTTCCGTCGTCAGACGTGTAGACGCCGGAGATGATTTTCACGAGGGTCGATTTTCCGGCACCGTTGATGCCAAGAAGCGCGTGCGTCTCGCCCGCCCGAAGGTCGAAGTCGATATTGTCAAGAGCGAGTACCGAGCCGAAACGCTTCGTGATACCCGTCATTTCCAGCAAATTACTCATTGTGTTATCCGCAAATCCTGGGTGCCCGGCGTCATTGACGTGATGAAGCGGGCGGCGCCCGCCTCATCTGCGGGCGCCGTGAGTGAAAGCCGTGTCTTGGCCTGAAT
>NZ_JBFUBG010000320.1:0-838 GCF_056405875.1 Rhizobium sp. P1_E6
CTCCGAACACCACAAGACAGTGCACCTCCTGCCCATTTTGAGCAGAGCGGAAAAATCCCTGCCTTCAGGCAAGCGGAACCACTCCCAGTCCGCATGGGATTACTTATGTGAAAGGATCATGATGACCGAATTTCTAAACAAGCGCGCCCTGATCACTGGGGCCGCCCGCGGCATTGGCGCGGCGATCGCCCTCGATCTTGCCGAACGCGGCGCCGACATCGCCTTCACCTATGTCAGTTCGACCGAGGTCGCCGCCGAACTGGTTCGCAAGATCAAGGCTAAGGGTCGGCGTGCTTTTGCGATCAAAGCCGACAGCGCAGACGCCGGCGACGTCAAGCGATCGGTCGATGAAGCCGCCACGTTGCTTGGCGGATTGGACATTCTGGTAAACAACGCCGGCGTGCTGTTCATGGGTCTGGTCGAGGAGATGCAGCTCGAACACATCGACAAGATCCTCGCGGTCAACATCCGCGCCGTCGTGCTCGCCTCGCAAGCCGCCATTCCACACCTTAAGGAGGGCGGCAGGATCGTGACGATCGGCTCGTGTCTCGCCGAGCGCGTGGCGTTCCAGCAGGTCGCGGTCTATTCAATGTCGAAATCCGCGCTCCTGTCCTTTACCCGCGGTCTCTCGCGTGAACTGGGGCCGAGGGGGATTACCGTTAATCTTATTCACCCCGGCCCAACCGAGACCGACATGAGCCCACCGGATGCACCGGGGGCCGAAGCCATGCGCGCGCAGATCGCCCTCGGCCGATATGGCACGGACAAGGATGTCGCCGCGGCGGTCGCATTCATCGCAAGCCCGGCCGCACGGCACATTACCGGCACGGGTCTGAAC
>NZ_JBFUBG010000321.1:0-833 GCF_056405875.1 Rhizobium sp. P1_E6
GATAGTAAGTGACCGTCATACCGATCGAAAGCACGTGTTTCATATGCGCTTTTGGGCCGGCGAGGACTGATATCGCGTGTCCGTTGGCGATCGCCTTGCCAAAGGTCACCAAATCGGCAGAGATTCCAAAGTATTCCTGCGCTCCACCCATGGCGATAGTAAGTGACCGTCATACCGATCGAAAGCACGTGTTTCATATGCGCTTTTGGGCCGGCGAGGACTGATATCGCGTGTCCGTTGGCGATCGCCTTGCCAAAGGTCACCAAATCGGCAGAGATTCCAAAGTATTCCTGCGCTCCACCCATGGCGACACGGAAGCCAGAGCGAATTTCATCAAGAATGAATAGAGCACCATGGAGCTGACAGAGTTGTCGCAGTTCCTTCAGGTATCCTTCAGCTGGAGCGATTTGATCGTAGGGCATCATGATGACGCAAGCAATCTCCGAGCCATGTTCTGAAAAAATCGCCCTCGCTTGTTCGATGTCATTGTATGAAAGGACAATGGTATTGTCTTGAACCGAGACAGGTACGCCCGCCGTCACTGGTGCACACCAGTCTGCCCATCCATTCATGCCCCACCGCACGATAAGCCTTCGTCGCGTGATCGCTCTCGCTAGCCTAACTGCTGCGGTCGTTGCATCAGTGCCGGTCTTAAGAAAGGCGACGGACTCTATTCCTGGCACCAATGAAACTATCTTCTCCGCGAGCTCGACCTGTCGAACATTGAGCAGCGTKGGATTGGCACCAAGCTCATTGCGCGCTTCAGCCACAGCGGCCTCGACCGCACTGGCGGCGTGGCCGAGAACGACGGATCCATACCCGAGGATGTAATC
>NZ_JBFUBG010000322.1:0-826 GCF_056405875.1 Rhizobium sp. P1_E6
GGCTTACGAAACAAACAAATTATGCAGTTCGCGTTTTGATGTATTGCGCCGCAAACAATGGACGGCTGAGCCATGTTCCGGAGATCGCCAAGGCTTACGGTATTTCGGAGCTCTTCCTCTTCAAGGTTCTTAAGCCACTCACCAATGCCGGGCTTGTCAAAACTGTGCGCGGTCGAAACGGCGGCATTCGCCTGGGTCGCGCCGCTGAGAACATCAACCTCTTTGATGTTGTCAGCGTGACCGAGGATGGATTTCTGATGGCGGAGTGCTTCGAACACAGCGAACCATCGGACTGTCCGCTGATCGGTGGGTGCAGCCTGAACTCAGCACTGACAAAGGCTCTGGGGTCGTTCTTTTCCGTGTTGCGCCAGCATTCGATCCATGACCTGATCGCTTCGCGGGCTGACCTCAGTTTCCTGCTGGGCATCGATACACGCGCTCTTCGCATACAACACTAGCACCTTCCCGACCGAATAATGTACGCGTCGCAGCGCTACGGGATCGCCAAGCGATCGTCGTCGTGGCTTGCTTGTGCCGTCCGCACCATTACGACCAGCAGTCCGGCCGCCATCAACGCGAGGACGAACCAAGTGATGGCGTAGACCAGGTGGTTATTGGGAAAATCGATGACCGTCAGTCCCCCGACGGGCAATCCTCCCGGATTTGGCGTGTCGTCGGCATCGATGAAGAATGGCGCGGCATTTTCAACGCCGTTCGTTTGGGCAATCGCTGCGACGTCACGAGAATACCAGCGACCGGAACCGGGATCGTTTGAGCGCAGCAGCGAACCCTTGGGCTCGCTCATGCGGATCAATCCGGTGATACT
>NZ_JBFUBG010000323.1:0-823 GCF_056405875.1 Rhizobium sp. P1_E6
GGCCCGACCTGCGCAATCGATAAGATTTCCGCTCGTTCTGCTTTGCGAACAAGGCGCGGTGCATGAGCAATTCGCATCGCGCCGTCGCCGTGACGCATCGATCGCTAGACGATGCAGATCCGGCGACAGCCTGGCTCATCAACGACCCGAGAGGCATCCGCTCCATTCGGAGCACCCTCTTGACGTTTGCCTCAGATGGCACGGCCCGAAGACCTCCCCATTCAGATCAATGAAAGGAAATATACTTGTCATCCTACGATGCCGAGATTGCGGATGGCGCGACCGTTCGCGAGGAAGAAATTTCAAACGGGCCCCTTGCATGGACCTCTGTTTTTGCCGTCGCACTTGGGATTTTTGCCTTCGTCACGGCAGAATTCCTTCCGGTCGGTTTGCTGACCGAAATGGCTTCGGATCTCGGCGTGTCGGAGGGCAAAGCAGGGTTAATGGTCACGATGCCCGGTGTGACGGCAGCCTTCATGGCTCCGTTTCTGACGGTCATCACGGGTAGATTGGACCGGCGCACTGTTCTTTGCATATTGATTGTCTTGCTTCTGCTTTCAAACCTCCTGACGGCGGTCGCTTCCGATTTCGTCATCGTCCTCATCGGACGGTTCTTCCTGGGCATGGGACTGGGAGGCTTCTGGGCGATTGGCGCCGCCCTCGGTCCGAGGCTGGTGCAACGCGCCTCGGCTGGAAAAGCAACCTCGATCATCTTCGCGGGCATTTACGTTGGCTCCGTTGCGGGTGTGCCGCTCGGGACCTTCCTTGGTAATGCCTTTGGGTGGCGACTTTCATTTGGCGTCTCTGCGGCGGTCTCCACCAT
>NZ_JBFUBG010000324.1:0-812 GCF_056405875.1 Rhizobium sp. P1_E6
GTGCCATGCCTGTACGATGTCGAAACCTTCCACGCGGACCGGTAGTTCAAACGTCCGGATCTGGCTTTTTGCAGCGGATTTACGATAGGAGTTCGGAATAGCGCCAATTAAATCGGAGGCGGCTGCAACCGCGATCACCGCTGGAAAGCTTGGCACGATCAGTCTGACATCGCGATAAATGCCGAGTTCCGCCAGCGCCCTGTCCACCGGACCGGCAAAATCCGCGTGTGGAGAGAAGAGTACGTGGCCCCAGGCGGCATAACGCTCGACCGTGATCTGATCTGCATCGAAAATCGGGTGTCCAGCCCTTGCGACTCCGACATAACGGTCTTCAAAAAGGGTTTGGCAACGCAGCTCGCCCCCGTCTGCCGGCAGGACGCCGATATCGAGATCCACGGCCGCGTCTCTCAAGGACTGGACGTCCTTGTCCGTTCTAGGCGCAAACCGAAGCCTTATGCCTGGGGCGGTCTTTGCCACAGCGGCGCTCAGATCTGCGGCAAAGAATAGCACGAATGCCTCATTGGCACGGATGGTGAAGTGGCGTTGTATTTCGCGAATATCAACGATGGACGGCGGGCTTGGCAGGTCTCCACCGCTTCTCTCAAAGCGCGCACGTCGGCGGCAATCGCCAGGGCATGCGGCGTCGCGACCATGGCGCGTCCGGCCTGCACGAGGATCGGATCGCCGAGCGTAGTCCTCAACCGCGACAGCGTCCGGCTCATGGCGGACGTGCTGAGGCCAAGCCGAYGCGCGGCGGCCGATACGCTTTTTTCGCCCAGCAACGCATCCAGCGCCACGAGCAGATTGAGATC
>NZ_JBFUBG010000325.1:0-803 GCF_056405875.1 Rhizobium sp. P1_E6
CAATCACCATGCCCATCTCCTGATGACGACGCGGACCGTGACGGCAGACGGTCTGGGCGACAAGACGATGATTGAGCGTGAGAACAAGTGGCTTCTCGCAAACGAACTGCCGACCTCGCAGATGCAACTGCGTGACGTGAGACAAGTCTGGGAGGAATTAGCCAACACCCATCTGGCAAGGGCAGGTCTGGACATCAGGATCGATCGGCGCTCACATCAGGAACGCGGCCTTGAGCTTGCGCCGACCGAACATGTCGGCGTGCATGCCACGCAGATCGAACGGCGCGGCGAGACGATGGAACGTGCGCGCCTTGAAAAGGAGGCTTCGCGGCGCAACGCGGATATGATCCGTGAAAAGCCTGAGCTGGTCCTGACGTTGATTACCAACGAAAAGAGCGTCTTTGATCGCCATGACATCGCGCGCACACTGCACCGCTATATCAATGATGATCTACAGGGCTTTCAAAATGCATTCGCGTCGATCATGGCCTCGCCGGCCTTGGTCGAATTGCAGGCCGAAAAGAGCGACCCGGCGACCGGCGAAATCGAACCTGCACGCTATTCGACACGAGAGATGATCGCAGTCGAAACCAACATGGCACGGGCGGCCGATCGCTTGCATGAAGATCGCAGCCACCATGTCGATCCACGCCATCGCGAGGCAGTGTTTGACGGGTTAGATCGAGCGTTGCTCTTACATGATCTAGACGAGGCCGCAGCAAGGGCTGAGATTGGTCAGGATGCAGGTGTCGAATCTATTGCCGGACCGATATTGCCGCTGCTTTCAGTCGAACAGAAGAACG
>NZ_JBFUBG010000326.1:0-802 GCF_056405875.1 Rhizobium sp. P1_E6
CTGCAAAACGGTGCCGCCGAGTATTTGCGAGGGGCTGACGTCGAACCCTTTTGCAAGGCGCCCGCGGCCTTGACCTGATACCTGTCTTGGATCTTTGCAAATCCGGCAATGCATCAAACTCGAGCAAAGCGGCTGCGATGTTCGCACGCCCCTTCGTCAAACGTGGATATCATGAGTATTAGTCACTATCTCAAAACGATTGGTCGGGGCGCGCGTGGGGCCCGATCGCTGGCGCGCGAACAGGCGGAGGACCTGTTTGCAAAAATCCTCGACGGAGACGTGACCGATTTGGAGATCGGCGCATTTTGCCTCGCCATGCGCATAAAGGGAGAGACGCCACAGGAAATGGCCGGCTTTAACGATGCCGCGCGGCTGAGGCAATCGTTTGTTGCGCCTGTTGTCTCCGGACAGGCAACAGTCATCCTGCCAAGCTATAACGGCGCAAGGAAGCTCCCCGTTCTGACGGCCCTGCTTGGATTGCTGCTTGCCGAAAAAGGCATTCGGGTCATCGTGCATGGCTTGGATCACGATCCTGGACGAACGACAGTTGCGGAAACCTTTTCTGCGCTTGGACTTCCGCATCGCCACCACGTGGACGACGTCTACGACGGTGTCAATTTCCTTCCGATCGATGTCTTTGCGCCGAAGCTTTCCAAGCTCCTGAACGTGCGCAAGACCGTCGGACTGAGGAACTCAGCACACAGCCTGGTAAAAATCCTAAATCCTGTAGCAGGCAGAGCGCTGGTCATCGGCAGCTATACGCATTCGGCTTATGCAGACATCATGGCCGAGACCTATCGAT
>NZ_JBFUBG010000327.1:0-800 GCF_056405875.1 Rhizobium sp. P1_E6
GCAACGGGGACAGAGAGTGGAGATATTCCGCGACATGGTTCTTCATTTCCATGACATCGCGGCGCCCGTCGAATTCCTGCGCGACGGGAGGAATGACAAAGTGATTCACCATCGTCGCGCAGATGAAAAACCGTTTGTCCACGACCTCGACAAAGACCGGCAATTTTCGATGTTGAAGGTATTTCGCAATATCGGCTGCGACCCCTGGCTTTCCGACCAGCCGCTTCGATTTCAGCTCAGAGCCTTGTATCCGGTGAACCGCCCGCAGACGCGAAAGTTCGGCGGCGAGGTCGCCTTCATCGTCGATCCCGACGGCGACCAAGACGAATATCGACTGGTCGCCAAAACCAAGACTCGCGCCTGCTTTGACAAGGTCGCCTGTATTTCCGCTCTCGTCTATGAAGAAAACTTTGGTCAAAAATTACCCCGGAAAATTTGCGCATCAGTCCACTCACAAGAGTACGTCTTGAGGTGCGGTTGTCGAGAGGCCCTTGCGGCGAGACGATGATAGAGGCCACACCGCTGCCAGCGCCAAGGCGGTCCGTCTTCTGAGGGGGGAGTTCCGCTGCTATCGCGCGGTTAGAAATTGAACTGCGGCTGGTTCTCGTAGTCGCCGTCTTCCCGTTCATTTGTCAGCGACGAGAGTGTAACTTCGAGCAGGCGTACCGGGCGGCGATCAGGTCCCGGCAAAGGATGGGACATTTGAGGTGAGCGGCCACGGCAGCGATCGTTAAGTCGACGCCCGGTAGAACAACACCCGACCCGGAACCAATTGTAGCAGATGGTCGAAGTCCGCGACA
>NZ_JBFUBG010000328.1:0-799 GCF_056405875.1 Rhizobium sp. P1_E6
TCCTCCGGAGTTTGTGCGATGAAGATGGCCATGATCATTGGACTTGCCGTAATTACTGCCGCTTCTGGGATTGCGCCCGTAGAGGCCCAGCAAAGTAGGCGCGAATTTCGACGAATGAACTGGAGTGAGAATCTGCCTGAGGCGGTGCGAACCTATCACGAGAGACGTTTTACGATCGTAAGCTATCGGACGGCCGATTTTTCGGAGACCGGCTCACACCCGACACAGGGAAGCGAAGAGCACGTCAAAGCCATCCGCGATGCAATTCGCTCGAACAAATGGCTTACGGCCCAGCTCAAGACCAAGAAGCTAACCGCGAACGATATCGAATGGGTTTCGCGGGCACGCAACGGAAATATGACATTCTATACGAAATGACTGGCATTCACGCAGGTTTGCGGCCAAGGCAGGCTGCGGCCCGCCGGTCAACTGTCCTAGAGGCGGTAGCTATTCCCGAGGTTTTGACTGTTCCAAGGAATTCTACGAGCGCTACGAGAAATACGGGCGGCCGCAGGCCTATAAGCTGAAGGCTGTCGTCGTCAATTTTCCGAGCGGCATGCCGGGTGAACTGCCCCCATTTTCGACCGGACACTCAGCATAAGCAGGAAGGCTCAAGCACAGGCTTGAGGATAAGCTTATGTCTAACGAGTTTCGACAGGTTGACTTGATGATCGGTGACGTCCGGCGGCGACGCTGGACAACGGAACGCAAACTGCAGATCATCGAGGAAAGCTATGCCGCCGGGGAGACCGTCTCCTCTGCGGCTCGGCGGCATGGAGTTGCGCCAAATCTCCTGTAT
>NZ_JBFUBG010000329.1:0-792 GCF_056405875.1 Rhizobium sp. P1_E6
ATACAGGGCCATGGCGTATTTTTCATGATTGCCGCCTTTGGCCAGATAAGTCGCAAATCGCGGTTCGGAGAGCGATGCACGGATCGCTTGAAGCTGATGGGCCTGGTAGGGATATGGGACTTGACTTTCCGCCATGATTCTTAGATAACCACCCTACAGCAGTCGACCCGGCCCCACTGGTTTCCATGCGCCATCGACAACGAATTATATGTGCACCAGGTCAGGCCAGCCCTCACCTGGTGTTTCATTTTCTATGCTCCCCTTACCTGCGGTAATGCTGGGAAACTGCGCCGGGCGATATCCCAAGCAGCTTGGCCACTAAGGTTTGCCTGACATCGTTTTCCCGCGCGAAGTCGAGAAAGGCGCGACCAAATTCGGTCATCCGGCCGCCCTGGGTTTTTGCCAGCCCCCTGAATTCTTCGATGGCCGCAAACTCCTGCTCGAGAAGCTCCAGCTCTTGYCTCACTCGATCGCCAACGGGCATCAACACCACCTAAAGCAATATAACTATTGTATATAGAAAGCGGTAAAGCCTGTCAATCCAGTGGCCTACTGATCATCTAAATTTCTAGTTCTTTTCTAAATGACTGATAATACACATAAACACTTGTTTACAATGATCGCTTCAGGGCATGCTAGCTCCTTTCTGGCCGAATCTAGCAAGGTTCAGACCGCGGATATCCACCAACTGGTGCACATCCGCGGGGGCGAGTCCTTTCCTGGGTGGGCGCATGGCTAACCCAATCAAAATCTTGGGGATCATACAAATCGACGAGGTTCACCGCCCCGCAC
>NZ_JBFUBG010000330.1:0-785 GCF_056405875.1 Rhizobium sp. P1_E6
CATCTGAATGATGGCTTCCTTGACGAAATGCTCGGAGGCCAGACCTGCTGCTGCTGMCACTGCAGCAGCGGTGTTGCGGGCAACAGGCTCCAGCAAGACTGCGGCGAGCGGAATATCGAGTTCGCGGGCCTGTTCTGCAACGAGGAAGCGAAAGTCCTCATTCGTCACGACGATGGGGGCTTCGTAAAGCGCCGGATCGGAAACGCGGACCAGGGTTTCCTGAAACAGCGTCTTGTCCCCGACGAACTGTATAAACTGCTTCGGCGCGGTTGCGCGCGAGAGCGGCCAAAGGCGCGTGCCCTTGCCGCCGGCCATGATCACGGGGACGATTTTCTGTGTCATAGGGTGTTCTTCCTCGAAATGAACGGCCAGGTTTGTCACATGCTTACCGGGCTTCTGCCCAGCGCTTAATTCGGGTCAATCCCGCATTCAAGAGTTCCAAGGCGGCTGCCTCGCCTTCCGCTTCCACGTAACAACGCATCTCCGGCGCATTGCCGGAAGGACGGAGATGAATAATACGGCCGTCACGCAACGCTACCCGCAATCCATCAATATCGCTTTTCGAAGCGACGTCCCCGATGGGTTGCAGGAACTCCGTGAGATTAGCATCGGATGCGCGCAGGAAAGTCATTAATGCGGTGCTGGTTTCGACAGGGAAATTCTCAAGACGATCGGCCGCTGCAAAAGGCAGCTTGTAGGACGCAGCAACGACCGAAAGCGGCTCCTTGCGGATCGCGGCAAGCGAGAGTGTCGCCAGCATCGGCAGGAAACAATCGCGTGTCGGC
>NZ_JBFUBG010000331.1:0-784 GCF_056405875.1 Rhizobium sp. P1_E6
ACTCAGAGGTGGCTCACTTCTCGGTGGAAAAACCGGCTCAGTTCCGCGTGAAAACCAACAGCCGCGATCCTGCAGGGCCTGGGCTCTCTTCTTTTCAGAAAAGACATGAGGTTGGTCTCGTGCGAGACATTGCCGACCGGGGTCGTGGTAGTGGCGTACCGACCAGCTGCTTGGCGTTGAGCCCTAGCAGCGGGTATCTGCGAAGATTCTCGCTGCTAGGAAGGCTATTCGGCTGCGACCGCTCTAGGTGCGGCAAGGATGGCTGGTGCAATCACGTTTTCGATGAACCTATCGATCGATTGCGGCAGRACGCGAGATCCTGGCCGCCCACTTTCGCGAACCGGTCCGTGGCTGAACGTCTCCCATGCTTCGTTCATCAAGATCGAGAAATCTCGACCAATTCCAGCTTCCATCATTCTTGCCACATCGTCCTCACTGGACGACGGTGCGACCGGAAAGGGACGACCAATAGCGCCAGAAATGATGTCTGCGATCTTGGTGGTAGTGAGACCTGGCTGACCGTGAAGTTCCACTACTTGCTTGCCTCCAAAATCGAGCGCCACAAGCCGCTCTACCGCTACATCGGCGACGTCGGCCGTCCCGCCCATATCAATCAAAGAGTCCGGTGCGATAGGCCACGTGAGCGCCCCAACTGTCGTCATTGTTGGCAGAAAATAGAAGAGGTCTTCAAAAAACATTGGCGAGCGCAAATTAAGGAGGTTGAGGCCAGGCACGGCGTTCAGCCGCTGCTCGACATCTCCGTGAATTAGAACGAGGCCTCGAT
>NZ_JBFUBG010000332.1:0-780 GCF_056405875.1 Rhizobium sp. P1_E6
TACGCGAGTACTTATCGCAGACACGTCGGCAATTATAGCGGCGTCATCTGTTGATTGAACGGCCCGGTTCGCGACCCAAGAGTCCCAGTTTGCYCCGGCAGCAACAATTGCAGTCAGTGCGATGAGGATCGCAGTGCCAGGTACGATCAACGATCTGATCGGCGAATGAACAGGAGCCACGGTATTTTCCGGGGCGCCGGAGATTAACGCTGTCACATTGCCGGACCGTGCGAGTTGCGTACCCGGGTGGTTTTCATTCAAGACGGCCATGTTCTTCACCGTTGCTCTCAATCTTAAAAAAACAGTAGGTGCACTTTATATGGACGATACGTATCGTTTCGTCAAGTTTGGTAAAAAGTGGATCGGAAATTTTTGGCGACGACGCGAGCGTTTGTGGCTCGGGCGTCATTCCCGTCAGACCAGCCGTCGATAAGATGGCAAAGAGAAATCGGGAGCCCACAGGCGCAAATTTCACGTCAAAGCATAGGAAGAAGCTGGCAGAGCGCCAGTAAGGCAGGACTTTTCAAGGCCCCAAATCTACAAGTCTCCATGCCATCAGGCCCCGCAACCAATCTTCTATATCGAGCTAACAAACAAAAAGCCCGCATGGTCAAAACCTGCGGGCCTTTCGACGTTCTCGCGCAGGGCAAAACAAGCCCCACCGACAAGGCGCAAGCCGACGAAGCGGGACAGATGCTCGCTACCGACGTAAGGAGCGGGCAAAAAGATCGATCTGCCGTAAAAACCGGCGACCAAACTAAAAGCCTAACCGAGCAGGCC
>NZ_JBFUBG010000333.1:0-778 GCF_056405875.1 Rhizobium sp. P1_E6
TTGCCACGCTGGCGGGGTGCAACCTGGTGGTGATGGCGCCGTCGGGTGATGTTGCCGCACAGCAACGTGACCTCATTGTCATCTCCACAGTGCTGATGCTTCTGATCATCGTGCCGGTGATCATGCTGACGCTGTTTTTTGCGTTCCGTTATCGCAGTTCCAATACTTCCGCGCCCTATGATCCTGAATGGCATCATTCCACGCGACTGGAAATCATCGTTTGGTCAGCGCCGCTCGCCATCATTATCGCCCTTGGGACGATCACATGGATCAGCACGCATAAGCTCGACCCATACCGCCAGCTTGATCGGATCGACGCCGACCGAATGGTCACGCCGGATGTCAAGCCGCTCACGGTCGAAGTCGTGGCCATGGATTGGAAATGGTTGTTTGTCTATCCCGACCTCGGAATAGCGACTGTCAACGAGTTGGCTGCCCCTATCGATGTTCCCATCAACTTCAAGATCACCGCCTCGACGGTCATGAACTCGTTTTACATCCCCGCTCTTGCCGGACAGATCTACGCGATGGCCGGCATGGAAACAAAGATGCATGCCGTCATCAATCATGTCGGCATCTACGACGGTTTTTCCGCAAACTACAGCGGCCCCGGTTTCTCCCAGATGCGCTTCAAGTTCCACGGAATGGAAAAGGATGACTTCGACCATTGGGTCGCAAGGGTGCGAAGCGACGGCGTCGCGTTGACGCGTCCTGCCTATCGCGATCTCGACCTTCCGAGCCAAAACGATCCCGTGCGGTACTACGCGAGGGTCGAAGA
>NZ_JBFUBG010000334.1:0-769 GCF_056405875.1 Rhizobium sp. P1_E6
AGTTAGTTGCAGGCATGTCCTGAGTGCGGCGTTGGTGCATGGGTCACAAGGGGAGCGGCTTTCTGTCTTTGAAGCAGAGGCTATACCTTTGCTGCTTGGCAGCGGACGGAATTCGGTGAGCGCATGCCAGCATGCGATTGAGGGCGGCGCAGCCGATGGCGACTTCGGTCTGTTGCGCACCGAATGATCGTGCCCGTAATCGGTGTCCGATGATCGATTTGTATCGGCCGATGGCGGTCTCGACCAGCGAGCGCTTGCCATAGCCGGTCGTTGCTTGCCATTTCATCCGACCGTCTGCCTTGATCGCTTCGATGTGTCGGTCTCGCTGACTGGCGATCCCCGTTTGCGAGCTGTCGATCGCGTTTGATCGAGGTGGAATGACGACGACAGCATCGGCGCTATGCCGACCGACGGCATCATAGGTCGGTTCACAATCATAGGCGCCGTCGGCCGTGAACTGGCTAATCGGTCGATCGATCTCATTAAGCAGCGGTTCGACCTGGGAGGCGTCGCCCGCATTCTGATCGGTCATATTTTGAGCGATGATTTCGCCAGTGTCGGCGTCCAGCGCCAGGTGCAATTTGCGCCAGCGCCGATGGGATTTAGCGCCGTGCTTCTCCGCTAGCCACTGGCCAGCGCCATAGACTTCGAGCCCTGTGCTGTCGATGAGGATGTGAACTGGTCCAATGCTACGACCATTTGGCCTGTTCATCGATCGCCATGTCCTTGCCCGCCGGCTCAGCGTCGTGTGGTCGGGCACGGCGAGATC
>NZ_JBFUBG010000335.1:0-765 GCF_056405875.1 Rhizobium sp. P1_E6
TCTCTATTCTGCAACGGCTCGCCCACTGCGGTCTCAATGCGGCTTGTCTGACCAAAAAACGCCTCGCGGGCTCGGCTCGATCGTCTTCCCGCAACGGCGTGCTCGTTTTCTTCCCCTGGTCGCTATGCGCCCATTCCTCGCGAGACAAGAAAGCCTCGGCTAAAGGCCGTCCTCCACTTCGTTACGGCGCCAAGGGGTGCGGTCCGATCGTTTCCGGTCTCGTCGACAGCCATCGAGGCCGCGATGGGCGCGGCCCGACAACTGAAAAGGATCACGACAATGGCATCCATCGGCACTTTCGCCGCTTCCGAAAACGGCTTTTCCGGCGCCATCAAGACCCTCAACCTCAACGTCAAGGCCAAGATCGTCCGGGTCGAGCGCACCTCCGAGGACGCTCCCGACTTCCGGGTTCTGGCCGGCACCGTCGAATTCGGCGCCGGCTGGCAGAAGCAGGCCCGCGACAGCGAGCGCGACTACATCTCTGTCAAGCTCGATGATCCGAGCTTTGCCGCCCCGATCTACGCAACGCTGACCGAAGTCCAGGGCCAGGAAGGCCTGCAGCTCATCTGGTCGCGCAACACGCGCCGTTGACAAGCCGATCGCGAGCCTCGCTCGGTCCGAGCGGGGCTTTCGTCATGTCACTTGTTGAGCCCATCCTTCAGCGCCTTCGCAGGCTTTAACAGCCTGGCGCCTAACGCTCGGTGGAATAGGGCAACGTCAACAAAGCACAGCGCGCGCTCGAAGACAGGAAATAGGCGCCCCAAG
>NZ_JBFUBG010000336.1:0-759 GCF_056405875.1 Rhizobium sp. P1_E6
GTCGTCACCTTCTCCTGGCAGAAGGTTCTGGGCGGCGAGGGCGCGCATGGCATTCTCATCCTGTCGCCGCGGGCCGTCGAACGCCTGATTTCCTATCAGCCGGCCTGGCCGCTGCCGAAGATCTTCCGCCTGACCTCGGGTGGCAAGCTCATCGAAGGCATCTTCCAGGGTGAGACGATCAACACGCCGTCCATGCTCTGCGTCGAGGACTACATCGATGCGCTTCTCTGGGCCAAGCAGCTCGGCGGCCTTAAGGCTCTGATCGGCCGCGCAGATGCCAATGCCAAGGCTGTCGCCGATTTCGTTGCCGCAAACGACTGGATCGCCAATCTGGCCGTCAAGCCTGAGATCGAATCCAACACCTCGATCTGCCTGAAGATCGTCGACAAGGACGTTACCGCTCTCGATGCCGACGGCCAGGCGAATTTCGCCAAGGGCCTCGTCGCTCTCCTTGAAAAGGAAGGCGTCGCCTATGACATCGGCGCTTATCGTGACGCTCCGTCCGGCCTGCGCATCTGGGCAGGTGCGACGATCGAGACCGCCGACATGCAGAAGCTGATGCCTTGGCTTTCCTGGGCCTTTGAGACCCAGAAGGCTGCGCTTTCCCAGGCTGCTGCCTGATGTGATCGCATCCGGCTCCGCCTGGAGGCGGAGCCCCGCATTCCCAATTCAAGTTTATCGCTGAACTCTTTGAAGGAGGCCAAAATGGCACCTCGCGTTCTCGTATCCGACGAACTGTCGGAAACCGCCGTCCAGATC
>NZ_JBFUBG010000337.1:0-757 GCF_056405875.1 Rhizobium sp. P1_E6
GATCTCAGTCCGGTCTCGCCGGCGGCGATCGCGTAATTTTCCCCCGCAAGGAAAAAGTCTCGCCGGTAGTCTCGAGCGTTCATGCTACCTTTGCAAATGAGCAGAGCGGCATCGATATCTTGGAAGGCCTCCCTCACCGCGCCCAGATCATGCATGTCGCCGACAACTGCTGTAGCGCCAATATCGATCAAGGGTTGCAGGCGGTCCCGGTTCCTGGCGAAGACCCTCACATCATGGCCTCGTTTCAAGAGCTCGCTGGCAGCTCGGCGGCCGACATTGCCAGTTGCACAGGTAACTAAATAGTGGCGCTTTAGGTTCGTCATTGGAATTCTCCGTTAGTAGCGAAGACGCCTTCGCGGCTGTGTTACGGCGTGCTTATGCCGTACGCTGACTATGACGTTGCGGACCTCACAAAGGATCCGGTTCCTCAATCTCTTTTCATGCCGGGCCCGGCCGTGCTTTACACAGCGGCGCACACGGTAGCAGGGGGGCGACAGGCGGTAGCTCACCAACCTCGCCGTCGTCAGGACCAGCGGCTCGCTATCGCGCTGAGTTGACACGCCACCGCAGACCCTTCCATCTTCGGCACAATCTGAAAGTGCAGCGAATCCTTTCGCCGGCGTGGATCGTCTTAACGGAAGGAGCAGACGCAACGACTGCAGCCAGCGGTGCAGGGTCATGTGACCGGTCCGCTGCCATAGGAGAGCGATATGAAGCCGATGCACGTCACGTACAGCACAAAACCGGAGTATACCCA
>NZ_JBFUBG010000338.1:0-746 GCF_056405875.1 Rhizobium sp. P1_E6
CGCCGATGGTAGCGGGATAGACGGTGCCGATCGCAATCTTCCGTTTCGTCTTGCCGGCAATCGAGCGGACGATCTCGGTCGACAGATCCACCTCGCTCAAAATCCTCACCGACCGCTCGTAGAAGGCCGCCCCTGGCCGCGTCAGTTCCACCCGCCGTGTGGTGCGGATGAAGAGCTGTACCACGAGTTCCCTCTCCAGCGCCAGGACCGTATTCGACAAAGCCGGCTGGGCAATATGCACCTTGGCTGCCGCCCTGCCGAAATGCAGCTCCTCGGCCACCGCAACGAAGTAGGATAGCTGGCGTAATTCCATTCGTTGATATGCCCCCGTAAATCGCGGGAAACGATCGGATGCACCAGGCCGCCGCGTGCCGTTTGTAGAGTATACTCCGTAGTTGAATACTCTACAAGCTGCTTGGCTCAGCTTATGGATATACGCGAAGCATTCGCTCGGAATCTTAGGCTGCTCCGACAGGCCAAAGGCCTGTCCCAGGAGGAACTTGCCCATCGAGCGGACCTCGACAGGACGTACATCAGTTCTTTGGAGAGAAGCGTATACAGCCCGACTATTGAAGTGGTGGATCGGTTGGCAACCGTCTTGGAGGTTGAAGTGGCGGAGTTGCTCAAAAAATCTTAGGAATCTAGTCGCGGCTTTTGCGCGTTGACGGCCCGATTGGCCGCCTTCAACGGGATCGAACCGCCGTTGGCTAATCGTATTTTGCGCGAGCACATGATAGATCATTGAC
>NZ_JBFUBG010000339.1:0-740 GCF_056405875.1 Rhizobium sp. P1_E6
CCTTTATCGGATCCACTTGCACCAGCGCTTCGTGCGCGTGTGGTGTGCCGGCCTTGTGGGTCCCGACGCGCCAAGCCTTGAATTGACCAAATGCAATGCGAGCAGCGCCCTTTTCGTCCATCGGATGTTCCGTCCAGAAGCGACCAGGCTCCGTCGTTCCCTCCCAGACCCGGTTTTGTAGGGCACCATCCTTGTCGATCCAAAACACCAGGCGAACATCATTGAACGCGTTTGGAGCGTTGGCGTTCAACGTTCCGTCGACATTGGTGCCCTCGAGGTAAACGATGTTCTTGCAATCCGGATACCGGCATATCCAATACCCCTTGGCGCCCATGTAGTCGGTTATTCGGTCAAGCCAGCTCTGAGCTCTCGCGACAGCTGGAAGGGCGGTTGCGGCATTGGTGAGCGCGTCTTGGATAGTTCCGGTGATCGATCCGTCGTATGCGATTTCGTTTTTATGACAGTAAGATGTCAGTGCCCATTGCGAGACTGGGCCGAAATCGCCGTCAGGTGGTGGATCGGGATAGCCGAGATCCGAAAGGGCCTGCTGGATTCTTTTGTCAGCGGTTGTCGCCGTCGGGTCCGTAGCGACGCGTGCACCACCTCCAGATTGACCGTTCGGTGCTGCCGCCGGTCCTTGCCTAAATAGTGTGGCGAGGCTCGGGGTGTCTGGGGATGCTGCCCAGCCCTCGTCGCCACTGACACGCATGGCGTCGGCTAACCAGGTGACTAACTTGTGG
>NZ_JBFUBG010000340.1:0-740 GCF_056405875.1 Rhizobium sp. P1_E6
AGTGTGAGATGACGATCGTCCGTGCGCCCGCTTGAAAAAAAGCGCGAGCAAGACCAGACAGGCCATCGGCGGCATACCCGATACGCGGCGCGGCGGTGTTGCACGCCGAGAGGATCACAAGGTCGGCGTTCAGATTGAGCTTGGCTATGTCGGTGGCCGTTAGAAAGCCATCGTCATGGCCAGGAACCGGGGTCATCACGAGCGCAGGCTCTCCGGTGGTGTTCTTCGTCGCAAGCAGTCCATGCGTGGCAAATGCAATAAACCTGAACTCGCTTAAGTCGGTGCTCAGAACCGCGTCTCGTGTTGCCTCGGAGCCCATCCTGAGCTGGCCGCCGTTCTTGCCGAACAAAGCATTCATCGCAAGAAGCTGATCGGCCGTTTCTGGCAAGCTTGCCATTTCGGAAACCTTCGTCACTGCTTCATCTGTCCCCTGCAGGACAATCAGGGTATTCAGCGCGTTGGCTGCAGCCACAACACCGGTGTCGTGAGGGGGGCCGAGTGTGGGGTTGCCGAACCCGATGAAGGATTTGGTTGTGCGACCAACCCGTGCGCTATGTTTCGATGTTGTAAGAGTTTCGAAACTCGGTGTCAGTTGAATCACGCTACGATTGGAAAGCCAATCGGCTCGGCGGTAGGAGTCGGAGACATCGACCGTCTGATTGTTTGGCTCAGAGGTCACGAGGACGGACAGTGGCAGGCTCTCCAAAGGCCCATCGGAACACACGACCAAGCTCGTCAAG
>NZ_JBFUBG010000341.1:0-728 GCF_056405875.1 Rhizobium sp. P1_E6
CCTGACGCCTGGACAACTCACCGAACTGACGGGCCTATCGGCACCAACCGTTAATGCAGCACTGACGAATTTGGAACGTTTTGGTGTGGTTGAGGAGGTGACCGGCCGGAAGCGAGGGCGTGTATTCAGCTATCGGCGGTATCTTGCGATCCTAAGTGAAGGTACCGATCCGTTGCCCGTAGCCTCGTGAAAAGCCTGGCGTTCTGGAAGGGCTCGGCCGATTCCATTTTTATCATGCTTTTATCAGAATAACGACCTCCATCAAGCGCGACACCAATGAAAACAATATGGTAGAGGCCAGCGCAATCAATGTCTGAGATCAGGAGTAGGCCCGGGCTGGTCTTTCCGCCAGCCAGGGCCTCTACTGACCCTAAGCGGCGGCCTCGCAGACTTGATTCAAAATACGGGCAGCGAGCGCTGCCTTGTCTTGCGGCAGGAAACGGCCGTAGTGCTGCTGGGTCATCTGAGTATCTTGGATCGCATAGCTCGCCTGCTCATAGGAACCGGTTTGCTTCAGGATGTCGGTGGCAAGGGCATCCCTGACATTGTGCGGTCCATGGGGCAGTAGTCCCTCGATTGCACCGCGACCAGTATAGGGATTGTAGATCCCAAAGTATCAGCACCCAACGTTCGATCCTCATCAAGGCGAGGAAGGTTTAGCCCGCCGTCGGCCCGTTGCGCACAAAGCGTTCACCGAGCGCTATTGCTTTACTATTCCGCCAGTTCGT
>NZ_JBFUBG010000342.1:0-725 GCF_056405875.1 Rhizobium sp. P1_E6
CCATCGCACTATGAGGAATTTGGCTACCACTCTCTGAACGTGACCTTCAACATGTCGAAGCCTTTCTTGGAGGATCTCGACTACGTCATTCTTCCCGACAGCGGCCGCTCTCAGGACCGTCGAAGGGAAGAGGAAAGACACCCCCCGAAAAGGAGTAGACGGACCCGATGGGCTTAGAGGATGAAGAGTGGACTGGGCTTGTCACGGCAAACCACCAGGGTCAAGTTCTTCATCGCTCTGCTCAAGCCGACATACAGCAAGCGTCGTTTGTAGTCAGTGTCCGCGAATGATTGCTTGTCGCACATCATGATCAGTGCGTTGTCGCACTCAAGTCCTTTCGCTTTGTGGATAGTGCTTATGCACCTCGCAGGAGGTTGAAGATGGGAAAAAGTCCTTCGCCTCGTGATCTCGACGAGCCCCTCGGCGGCGGCGGGGTATCCACCCAGCTTAACGGCGTCTTGGAACTCGCTTTTCAGATCGATCGAGACGTTGATGAACCCTGGCGTCTTGGATGTGATGTGACCTCGTAGTATCGTAAGGCTGCGACTAAGTCCGCGATGGTCCGGCTCATCCAAAATGACCCGGCCAATAGCCTGTAGGTGGGCAGGCAATCCTCTCGCTCGTTTGGTACATCCATCCTGTACTTCCTGCCGCAGTCGCCGGCCATACATCGACGCTGCGAAGCCGGTGCACGTTCCATCGACAAACGAGAGCAGGGCTTCGAC
>NZ_JBFUBG010000343.1:0-717 GCF_056405875.1 Rhizobium sp. P1_E6
ACCTCGCCCCGATCGTTTTTAAGGCCGGTATGTGGCTGGTTGCGATCGCAGTGGTCGGTATGATCCTGATGATCGGCTTTCTTATCCTCCTGGCATCAGGTGCCGTGGAGGTCAAGCCGGATAGCCAGTTTTCCATTGCAGCTTTTGGTCTTATTGGCACGGCCGTTGGATTTATAAACGGAATCGCCGGCACTGTTGTCAGCTTCTATTGGGGCAGCAGCCAGAGCTCCAAGGAAAAATCGGATACGATTGCCGATTCCATGCGGGAACTTGCCGTCGAAGCGCGAAAAACGCCCAGCTATCCGCCGCCACCGGCCCAACCTACGCCCGCAGACGGCACGCCCCAGCCGGCCGCCGACATTGCAGCTCCGCGAGCCGGCCCGCCGTCGGCTGGCGTTATCCCCTCAAAGCCGCGGTTGCTGGCGGAGCTGATCCCGGAACTCAGCAAACCGCATAAGATATTTCCCGAGAGTGTCGATTGGAGCTTGACCGCAACGGGGATATCGATCGAAGGGGCCGCAGCCGTCGGCAGTCCGGGAAAGCCGGCAACCGTGCGCGATATCTGGTCGAAATTCGGGGAGCTCTGCACCCGTTCGGCGAAGCAATACGGCGTACCGATCGAGCTGATCGTTGCCACGATCGCAACGGAAAGCAGTGGACGGCCGGATGCCCGCCGGGCAGAGTCGAAGTTGAACGATGAAAGCGTTGGCCTTATGC
>NZ_JBFUBG010000344.1:0-716 GCF_056405875.1 Rhizobium sp. P1_E6
CTGACTACTTGTAAGGCCGATCTCGAGACCATTTGGTAGTCCGGCGGCCRCCATAGCCTTGTCGAGCGTCTTCAGCGCCTGCTGCTCATTTTMTGTCATCGCGTTGGATAGATCTGCCGCTGAAACTTCCTTGCTGATCCGAGATTTGAGGTTTCCTTTCGAAAGCAACCGATCGAGCGCAGATCCGGTTACCAGACGCAAATCGCGATCGTTTCGATCGTCGTTGGCCAGCCGCACGACGCCGACCTTTCGTCGGAGCCCGGCGGAAAGGCTTATTGGCTCGAGATTCGGCTGCATGATCTGCCAGACCAGCTCCAGCTCAGGGGTTCCAGTCACCTGAAAAATGTAGACTGGGTCGAACGGCACGCCTTCCCGCTCGTTGTCTGGCAGCACCGCCTTCTCGCCATCCCATTCCCATGGCCAAAGAGCTTGTTGGAAGTTAGCCAGGCCAATGTTTTCAGGAAGTGAAACCGTCGCTTCGATTATGAAACCCGGTTCCAGTAACCGGTTAAAGTAGTCTGTTTCCAGCAGTTGGACGGCGTTGGTCGGGCTGAACAACAGCGATAGAGCGTGAAGAAGCGTAGACTTTCCGGAATCGCCACCGCCAATGAGTATGTTCATGCCCTCGCGTGGACACCACTCAGTATTGGCGAGGCCACGAAAATTTGAGACTTTTAGACGCCGAATTCTTGGTTGTACTACCATCGGAAATACCG
>NZ_JBFUBG010000345.1:0-710 GCF_056405875.1 Rhizobium sp. P1_E6
CAGAAGAGCAGTGCGAAATCGATGGGATGGAAGGCTCCCGCTCCCCCGGTGCTAGAATGGCATCGGTTAGGATGGACAAACCGGGAGCGTTCGAATGGAAGAGATCTCTACCGTTGGCATCGATATAGCGAAATCGGTGTTTCAGGTTCATGCGATTGATGTCGGTGGCAATGTAGTTGTGCGGCGACAGTTGCGTCGCCAGCAGATGTTGAAATTCTTCGCACAGGTGCCGCCTTGCCTCATCGGCATCGAGGCTTGCGGAACGGCTCATTATTGGGCCCGCGAGCTTTCGGCTCTCGGGCATGACGTGCGGCTGATGCCACCAGCCTATGTGAAGCCTTACGTCAAAAGGCAGAAAAATGACGCCGCGGACGCTGAGGCGATCTGTGAAGCAGTGACGCGACCGACAATGCGTTTCATGCCGGTGAAATCCGTAGAGCAGCAGTCAGCGGCGATGTTGCACCGTTCAAGAGCTCTGCTCATCAAGCAGCGCACGATGCTTCTGCACTCGATCCGTGCCCATCTTGCCGAACTTGGCATTTCGATTGGTGTGGGAACTAGCCAGATGGTCCGCATCGTACGGGAGCTTGCGCAAGGAGAGCGATCAGATCTGCCGGAGCTTGCCCGGTTCGTCCTTGAGGCGCTGGCGAAGTTAGTTTGCGACCTGGCRCAACGCCTTCAGGCAATCGAAAAGAAGCTGATCTCCTGTC
>NZ_JBFUBG010000346.1:0-705 GCF_056405875.1 Rhizobium sp. P1_E6
GGTCTTTCCTGGAAAATGACGTAAACGCGCAACACAGTCATTTCCTGACGTTGTTCGAATACATCGACATTCAGAAGACGCGGACGCCAAAAGGTCTCGATTGGCTGAGGGCCCAGTACCCAGAGCTGACGCAGAACGATCTTATGATGGAAATGCAACGCATCCGAATGCTCCATTGCACAATATGGACCGAGAGTGTTCGCGAAATCGTGTCGGCCGAAGACGCGAGCATCAAGTTCCTGGTGAGCGATCATCCTGTGACGGTCTACAATCATGCCGCAGTACCAAGCTCCAAGCTTTGCACCTACCCACACGACCCGGGAATTGCCCTGAAGGGCTCGCAGACTATCTTTCCGCTGAACCGAAACTTCTGTCTCATTCTTTCAAATCTCGAGTATGCGCGCGATCCGGATGCAAATGCGCTGGAGAAGAGAACATTTGCACGCAATTTCCGGCATTCGATGGCCAGAACTGACGCATTCATTCGAACCCGAAAATTATCTGACAATGAAGTCGCCAGGATCAATTTCATCCTGAAATCACGGGCCAGACGGTATATCGCTGCGGGGCTGAAGGAATGGCTGTACCCGGAAGAACAAGTCAACGAGAACTGGTCCCAACTGGCTGAAACGCTCCGCCCACCAAAGGACGGAACTTGGTTATTCGGCGGTGAGATGTTCGCCAAATACAATAGCGGCTATGTTC
>NZ_JBFUBG010000347.1:0-686 GCF_056405875.1 Rhizobium sp. P1_E6
GCAAGCGCTTCCGGCGAGAAGCCGCCGAAGACGACGGAATGAACAGCGCCGATGCGCGCACAAGCCAGCATCGCATAGGCCGATTCCGGGATCATTGGCATGTAGATGGTGACGCGGTCGCCCTTCTTGACGCCATGCTTCTTCAAGACGTTCGCCAGGCGGCAGACATGCTCGTAAAGCTCGTTATAGGTGATCTTCTTGTCGATATAGGGGTTGTCGCCTTCGAAGATGATGGCGGTCTGATTACCATTCGTCTTCAGGTGACGGTCGATACAGTTGTAGGAAACGTTCGTCTGGCCGTCCTCGAACCACTTGATCGAGACCTTGCCCGTGAAGGACGTATTCTTGACCTTGGTATAGGGTTTGAACCAGTCGATGCGCTTGCCGTGTTTACCCCAGAACTTATCAGGGTTTTCAATGCTCTCCTCGTACCATTTCTCGTACTTGGCCTGATCGATCAGCGCGCGCTGCCTGGTCCTTTTCGAAAMAGGATAGTGGTTCGGCGTCATCGATCAGGCCGCCATCTTCGATGGAAGAAGTTGAATGAGTCGATCGATGCTCTTTTTTGCGTCGCCGTAGAACATGCGTGTGTTGTCCTTGAAGAAGAGCGGGTTTTCGATGCCGGAATAACCGGTCCCCTGGCCTCGTTTGGAGACGAAGACCTGTTTTGCCCTCCAGACTTCGAG
>NZ_JBFUBG010000348.1:0-669 GCF_056405875.1 Rhizobium sp. P1_E6
CCGTGGTTTAGACGCCTTGAAACTTGCTGCTTTCAATTTGCACCAAGCGACAGAGCGACTCTATCATTGCATTCTCCTGACTCTGATCCTCTATAGCCCCAAATCGCATCGCATCAAAACCCTTCGGTCAAAAGCAGAAGGCGTCGACACCAGACTCGTCGAAGCTTGGCCGCGAGACAATAGGCTGGCGCGACGACGGTTTGAACTGTTGGCACGTGCTTATGTCGAAGCGCGCTACTCGCCGAAATACAAGATCACGGCGGAGGAACTTGAATGGCTTATACAACGCGTAAAAGTGTTACAGAACTTGGTTGAGACCGCCTGCTTGGAGCATCTCGAAAAGCTACACGCGTAGGCTGCTGTCAAGGCTTGGCAAATTGCTTGGTTTGGACGCTTCGACTAAACTAATTTCGGATTTGCCCTTTGCCGACCTGTCTATTTGCCGATGACCTTGTTGACGATCTTGACCAGGCTCTGCGGATCGAAGGGTTTCGTCAGCCACCCGGTGGCGCCCGCCGCCTTGGCGCGAGCCTTCATGTCGGCGTCGGATTCGGTTGTCAGGAAAATGATCGGAACGCCGGACTGATTGGGGAGTTAGCGGACTTCCTCGATCATGGTCAGGCCATCCATCACGGGCATGTTGAGGTCGGTGATGATCAAGTCGAATTG
>NZ_JBFUBG010000349.1:0-665 GCF_056405875.1 Rhizobium sp. P1_E6
GAATAGCTCCCTGGCTTGCAAGATCTTTCACGTACCCGCCGACTGCCTCACCAAAGTCAGCCTGCGACCAAGCAAGCTTCCTCGCCATCTCATAGTGTTGAAGGCGAAGCCAGCCAATGGCTTTTGAACGGTTCAGCAACTTTTCGGCTTTTTCGGGAGATCCTTTGTAAATCTTGTCTCGCGCTACGAGATCCCTGAGGACTTGTAAAAAATATTRCAACCGTTGATCGCGTGAGGACTGGTTGCCCTTGGAGATATATTCGACCGCCAAGCGCGAAACGCGCAATTCACAATCGTCCTGAAACGACTTCGCAGCAGCATAATGCGATAAATAGTGTATCCCATTACCGTCCCCGTTTCGCTCTACCTTGAAGATGGGTTCTCGACACGCAGGGCAGACAACTTGAAACGGCTCGCAATCCCTATGGTTCAGTTGCTCGGCCTGTAGATGCTCAGCGAGAAGATTGCTGTACCCGATTTTCATGATGCCCCCGATTTATTGGCAGACGGCGCCGCATCATTTAGCGAGGAGACTATGGAATATCCGGCCATGCCGTCCACATTGGCGAAGCCTGCGGGCAGGAACTGACAAGCAACTCGACGAACCTCTCTTACAGGTGCGCCGGCCAAGTGGACACGTCATTAATAGCGCCGCTGGAGTGGTT
>NZ_JBFUBG010000350.1:0-641 GCF_056405875.1 Rhizobium sp. P1_E6
CAATCAGCGTGAGACCGATGAGGATGCCAGACATCGCCGCCACGCGGACGTCGAGCGATTCCTCGATCAGCGCGAACATGCGCAGCGGCAGGACCGTGGTTTCGGCATCCGCGAGAAAGAGCGAGATCGAGACATTGTCCAGCGACTGGATGAAGACCAGGAACGCGCCGGCGAGAATCCCCGGCATCAAGAGCGGAAATGTCACCCGGCGCAGCGTGGTGAACCAGGAGGCACCCATGACGGTCGATGCCTCCGCGAGCGACGGATTGAGACCCTGCGCAACGACGGACGCGGCGCGGTACATCAACGGCCCGAAGACCACGACATGGCCGGTCACGGTCAGCCAGAGCGACGGTTGAAACCCGACGAAATTGGCGACGATCAGCGCTGCCAGACCGTAAACCAGGCTGGGAAGGACGAGCGGCGACAGAAGCAGCGGTTCGATCGCGCCGACCGTACCCTTGCGCATCCGGCTCATGCCGATGGTGGCGGGGACCGCGAAGAGCAGCGAACCCAGGACGGCAAGGCCCGCAATCTTTAACGAGTTGAAGGCGGCCGCATGTTCTGTCCCGGAGCGAACGGGATCGAGCAGCGCCTCGTACCAGCGTAGTGAGAAGCCCTCGGGCGGGTATTTCAACGTC
>NZ_JBFUBG010000351.1:0-639 GCF_056405875.1 Rhizobium sp. P1_E6
CTTCAGGGCGATGACCGTCCTGGCTTCGCCGAGCTCGGCAACGGTGCCATTAAGAACGTTGGTCTGGCCGATGAACGTGTTGACGAACAGCGTCTTCGGGCGGTCATAGACGGCCATCGGCGTGTCGATCTGCTCGACATTGCCCTTGTTCATCAGCACCAGGCGGCTGGCCAGGCTCTGGGCTTCTTCCTGGTCGTGGGTGACAATCAGGGTGGTGATGCCAAGCGTCTTCTGGAGATGAAGAAGCTCGACCTGAAGATCGAACCGCAATGCCCGGTCGAGCGCGCCGAAAGGTTCATCAAGGAGCAGCAGTGACGGCCGACCCGCAATGGCGCGGGCCACTGCAACGCGCTGCTGCTGTCCACCCGAGAGCTCGCGCGGCAGGCGGTTGCCGTAGCCATCGAGCCGCACCAGTGACAACATCTCGGCGGCCCGTGCCTTTCGCTCAGCGCGCGGCATCTTTTGGCAGGCGAGCGGGTAAGCAATGTTTTCCGCGACAGTCAGATGCGGGAAGAGCGCGTAGTTCTGGAAGACCATGCCGATCCCGCGGGCCCGGGCCGAGACGTTGGCCAGATCGTCATCGCCGAGCATGATCCTGCCTGCCTTCGGCTGGATGAGGCCGGCAATCGCCCTCAGCAC
>NZ_JBFUBG010000352.1:0-632 GCF_056405875.1 Rhizobium sp. P1_E6
GGAAATAGGCGCCCCAAGAGACCAAACCTGTCTGCTCAGATCGGGCGATTGTGCCGGGCGGGAAGAGCCAGCTCAAGGCCGCGCGGCCCCTCCAATTTTCTCTCCGTTCCGTTTCACTGCACTTCGACAAAATCGGCTCCTCCGCGCGCCGGCTCCGCCGGTCGTGTTCCACGAGCCTTGACCTGCCTCTCCCCACCCTGCGTGCCGCGTCGTCTTCCACAACGTCAAGGAGACCACGATGACGATCGACCAGCACATCGAAGAACTGGGCGCTGAAGCCCGTAACGCCGAAACCACCTGGGAGCGCCGGGCGCTGGAAGCCGAACTCGACCTCGCGCTGGTCGAGCGCGAAGTCATCTGGGCCGAACTCGACGGCCGCATCGAGGCCGAGCCGCCCTTCTGAGGCGGCTCCGCATCTCGGTCTATGATGGTCACGCCTAGTTTGCTCGCCTCTTGTCTTCCGCTGACACCGGATCATGGGGATCTGAACATTCCCTTGAACTCGCGATCGGCAAAATAGACAATCTTCTCCGCTACGATCGGCCGTCTACCAGCAAGAAACAGTAACTGCGCTTTTGCTGGGAGATTCCTCACCTCGTCGGGCGTCAGGAGTCGGCGCCCTGTGCGTTGCT
>NZ_JBFUBG010000353.1:0-632 GCF_056405875.1 Rhizobium sp. P1_E6
ATCCTGAACATGTGCACGGATCCATCGAAAATGTGTCYCAACGAAATGTACGATCTCGATGCCAGAGGTGGCGGCGGCATGGAGTCGGTCAACAACGTGTTCAGGCTCACCTACGATCGCGAGCGAACATGGGGGGCAAATGGGCGCAGCTCGCTGCCGTTCGTCGTCGCGCGGTGTACGCCAACCGGTTCTGGTCCTGGCGGCAGCGAAGTGCTTCCGCCAGCAACGAAGCTCAACTTCTAAGCCGTCCAGCCATCTATCAAGGTGCATACCATGATCAACAGGAAAACGTTCGTCTCCGTCGTTATCGGCTTTGCCGTGCTCGCGGGTGTGAGTGCTGCCGGCTATGTCTCGAAGATGCCGACGATCAAACAGGAGGCCGCGTCGTCAGGTTTCGGGGCAAGCTTTCGCCTCATCGCTGACAACGGCCAACCGATTACCGAGGCTGCGTTGAAGGGACATCCGTCGCTTGTCTTTTTCGGGTTTACGCATTGCCCTGAAATCTGCCCGACAACACTTTTTGAGATGTCTGGTTGGTTCAAGACGCTTGGGCCAGGCGCCAAGGACCTGCACGTCTTCTTCTTCTCGGTCGATCCGGAGCGGGACACGCCCGAGACAATGCGGACATATGT
>NZ_JBFUBG010000354.1:0-623 GCF_056405875.1 Rhizobium sp. P1_E6
GACGGAAGGCCTTGATGCTTGCGGGCGATCGCGGCTGTCTGCAGGCCGGCACGCTGAGGATTGGCTGGGACAGGAAATGGCCCGCGTGCATGCATCTTTTGCTGTTTTAAGGATCGCTTAGGGAGATCCGCGATCCTTGTCCGTCCCGCGCTGGCGCCCGACCCAGTCTGTCGCGCCTCAGAAACTGCGCCATCTCTACCGTAGATCAGATGCAAGGATCTGTTGCCGCGCCGGGCCCCCTGGCCGGGGGCGCCAGCCTCGGCATGGTTGCCACCGGAATGTCTCATTTCAATCCGGCAGGAAACCCGCGACCGTTTTCGAGGGAAGAATGTCGTATTCGTCACGAACGATTCGTCCTATTCCGACCTCGGATCGAAACGACGCAGCCTTCGAGATGATTTCACGCTACGGATCGGAGCATGGCGATGCGGGTGCGGTAATTTCTTGAGGAGTGCCCGGTTGGATGGCCTACGATCGCTCGGCAAGGTGACGACTGACGCATGCGCCGGCCAAGCCACAACAACGGCGAGACCCGAATGCCGATGCGGCACTCCTCGGCTGGCTGTTGCCGCGGTGAGGTCCGTAGATACTCCGAACACCACAAGACAGTGCACCTCCTGCCC
>NZ_JBFUBG010000355.1:0-621 GCF_056405875.1 Rhizobium sp. P1_E6
TCTCGGCACCCACGACATTTTCGGAGGGCAAGCCCGCCTGCTACAGCTTTGGTCTGCGTCATATGGATTTCCATGGCGTTGCGATGACTGGCCATGGCGGGGCGTTGCGCGGCTGGCGGCTTCAGCGGCGCTATGCGCCGTCACGACGTCTTTCGGTCGTGGTGATGTTCAATCACGAAGGATCCGCGCCCGAGGCGGCCGACAAGATCACGGCAGCCGCCCTCGGGATAAAAACCGCGCCACCGAAAGCGATCGCGATCGATCCGTCATGGTGCGGACATTATCTCGACGAGACGGGTACCATGCTTTCCCTGACCGTAAGCGTCGCTGGCCCCGGCAAGATCAAGGCGCGTTTCGGCACCATGCCCGAAATCATGGAATTGGCAGACGAGACCACGGCGCGCTCGCGCCTGATGACGCTCAAGCGCACGAGCGGCGGTGTGCGGCTTGAAYGCGCCGACGAGAACCTGCAGATCGATATGGCCAAGATTGGCGGCGAGGCGAAGAAAGATGTCGCAGGACGCTACTATTCCGCCGAACTTGATGCGGAACTGGTCTGCGAGGATGCCGGTGGCGAGTTCTACATCGCCTTCGAAGGTTTMCTCGGCAAGGGCGCCATGC
>NZ_JBFUBG010000356.1:0-617 GCF_056405875.1 Rhizobium sp. P1_E6
CAGTAGTTCACGCCGGCGAACATGCCGAAGAGAACGCCGCCGATGATCACGTTATGGAAGTGGGCGATCAGGAACAGCGAATTGTGCAGCACGAAGTCGGCGGGCGGGACTGCCAGCATGACGCCGGTCATGCCGCCGATGACGAAGGTCACCATGAAGCCGACCGTCCACAGCATCGGCACGTCGTAGCGGATACGGCCGCGATACATGGTGAAGAGCCAGTTGAAGATCTTCGCTCCTGTCGGGATCGAGATGATCATCGTGGTGATGCCGAAGAAGGAGTTGACCGAAGCGCCCGAGCCCATGGTGAAGAAGTGGTGCAGCCACACAAGGTAGGACAGGATCATGATCACGCAGGTGGCGTAGACCATCGACGCATAGCCGAACAGGCGCTTGCGTGAAAAAGTCGCGACCACTTCGGAAAAGACCCCGAAGGACGGAATGGCAAGAATATAGACTTCCGGGTGACCCCAGATCCAGATGAGGTTGACATACATCATCGGATTGCCGCCGAGGTCGTTCGTGAAGAAGTTCGTGCCGGCATAGCGGTCGAGCGCCAGCAGCGCGAGCGTCGCCGTCAGGATCGGGAAGGAAGCGACGATCAGGATGTTGGTGCA
>NZ_JBFUBG010000357.1:0-613 GCF_056405875.1 Rhizobium sp. P1_E6
GCATGCGGATGAATTGCGGATCGACGTCGGCGACGTCGGTCTTCAGCCGCCAGCGCCCCTCTGGCGTTGCAAAGGCACGCAACAATTGCCCGTCCGCATCGAGCACTTCGGGCGAGACGGCTTCGGCCCGTTCAAGCGGCGGCGGAAAGGCGCGGTCTGCAACATCGAGCGTAAAAAGGCCGGCGCCGGCAATGATAATGCCGGCCGCAGTCCCGATTGCAAACTTCTGCCACCGCCTCATTGTTGAGCCGCAACGACCTCCATCTTGCCGGTCGCCGTGCGGGCGGACAGGTCGGGGCGATACATGTCCTCGACGGTAGCCGCCGGGTGATCATAGGCACCGGGGGTGACGGCGCGCACCACATAGGCGACGTTAAAGTCACGCGCCGAATTTTCGTCGCGGTTGAAGGCAGCGACGAAGCGGTCGTAGCGGAATTCCGTATGGGCAGGCGACATCTCGCCGACCCAATCGAAATTCGTCATCTGGGCGCTGTCCACAAGGCTTGGATTGTCGATCTCGAAGCCGGCCGGCAGAAGATCGGTGATGACGATGCGCGAAGCCCAGTCATTCTGCTCGGTCACATGGAGGACGACGACATAGCGCTCGTTCTGC
>NZ_JBFUBG010000358.1:0-607 GCF_056405875.1 Rhizobium sp. P1_E6
AAGGCTGGTCTCAAGACCTGGTCCGGGAGCTTGAACGCAACAGGGATAACGGGCGCGTTGGCACGAGACTCGTCTCAGAGACGGACGATGTTCGCGTTTGGCATCTCGACGTGCCACCGGGTGAGCGGTTCGGATTCCACTGCCACGTGCTCAACTATTTTTGGACATCGCTGACGCATGGGAAAGCCCGGTCGCGCTATGCTGACGGGCGCGTTGTCGAAGTCAGCTATCAGCCGGGGGACACCAAACATTTGCACTTCGCGGCGGGAGAAATATCCTGGCACGACCTCGAGAATATCGGTCCGACCCCGCTGCAATTTGTGACCGTAGAGTTCAAGGATAGCGGCAATGCCGCCCTTCCGGTTTGATCTCGACGAGACCGCTCGCTTTAGGCCCCAGGGTCCTGCGCCGAAAGATCGAGTTTACAGCGATAAGCTGGGTATTGAGGCGCAGTTGCCGCTGTTGCCGGCCGATGCTGAATAAATTCGGCGCAGATCCAGTGGCTCCACACGAGAGGGCGGTCGACCAACCGCTCTCTTGCTCGTCAGCGGATATACAGGCGCGATGGAGCCTTGCGCGTAAAACTGGCAAGTATGAGCGAAGAGCG
>NZ_JBFUBG010000359.1:0-603 GCF_056405875.1 Rhizobium sp. P1_E6
GAAAATCCTTGTCCAGCCGGCCCTGTAGACTATTGCCGTTCGAACCGTTCAGCCTGGGGCGCGATCTGATGACAGTACCGACTGTAGAATGGTGCCGCATCCAGGCCGACGTTTCACTGCATTTCAGTTCGACGAGCGCAATGATCTTTGAGTAAATATCGGTCACATTCAGATCGAGAACTGGCTCGTGGTGTGCGACACGATTCCTGAAGATGTTGATATCCTTGACCAGGTCTTGGATATCCTTGCGGCTTTGACTGTGGGCGAGATTTGGAAAAGCGATATTTACCGAGGTTCTCCACAGTGAACCATATCTTTTCCGGAAGAGGTTGGACCAAAAATCGAACGTGAGCGTCGCGACCACCTGGTCACGGGGCGCGTTTTCGGGCGCACGCTCGATCGCCTTATCCAGGCTCCGACGGCTTTCGTCGCTCAAAAAAGTCCGAAAGCCTGCGTCCTCGTGCCAATTCTCGCCGTATCGAGACACCAGAACGGGATCAATCGCATTTCTGAGCGTGACTTCGGCAACCCCAAGAGGATAGAGAAACGCCTTGGCGAGTCGCGAATTGTAAAGATACAGGGCCATGGCGTATTTTTCATGAT
>NZ_JBFUBG010000360.1:0-598 GCF_056405875.1 Rhizobium sp. P1_E6
TTCCAGCACTGCTCATGCATGAAATTTCGGTGACATGCTGAACATCAGCCAAAACATCACTGAATCAGCCGCCAGAGTGAAATCCTTCAGATGGGGTATTCGGCTTGGCACCTCGTCTTCATGCGATTTAAGATTGTCGCGGAGGTGCTGCGCTTCGAGTGATGATAAAACGTGGTCTGTATCGCAACAGCCACAAGCATCAGAAAGGAAGCGCAGCATGAACCATTATGTTGGATTAGACGTCTCTGTGAAAGAGACTTCCCTGTGCATCGTTGATGGAGCAGGTACCATTTGCCGAGAGCTGAAAGTCACCAGCCATCCGGATGATCTCATCGAGGTTCTGAGTAATCCTTCCTGGCATCTTGTGCGTATCGGCCTTGAAGCTGGTCCGTTGTCGCAATGGCTTTTCGAAGGTCTCACAAGTGTTGGTCTGCCGGCGGTTTGCATCGAAACTCGTCACACGAGAGCTTTCCTAAAGGCGACAGTGAACAAATCGGATCGCAATGATGCGCGTGGTATCGCGCAAATGATGCGGGTGAGCCTATTTCGGCCAGTGCATGTCAAAACGCTTTCGAGCCAGAAACGACGGGCTCTGCTC
>NZ_JBFUBG010000361.1:0-596 GCF_056405875.1 Rhizobium sp. P1_E6
ACCCAGTGGTTAGCCATGGACGAGATCACGCCTGTCGGTCTTGTGGTCAAGGAATTTCAAAAACCTCGAATGCAAATTATCGTCGGAATTGATGGTTCCACAGGGAAGGCGACCGGTGCGCTGCTGCGGGCGCACCGGCGGTATTGAAGGGATAGTTTCGCTCGGCCCATCCCAGAACCGGCGCAAAAGCCCGAGTGCTAGTTTTCCGTCATGCAAGCATTGACGATGACGTCGAGAACTTTCGTGATCTTCTTGAAAGGATAGAGATCGCCTGCTCTCGCCTTGAGGAAGGCATCGCGTTGTGCGCTTTTTTCCGCGCTCGTCTGATCGATCGCGCCATGATACTCCCCTACCCTGGCATCGTAGTTGTTCCAGCGGATGCGGCAGCCTTCCGGCAGCTCGAGGTAACACTCGATGGCCGCCGCACGGCCGTTGATGTCAGCCAGTTGCTCACCATTCGGACCAATGGTCGGAAAGCTGCGAAACTCCTCCATATCAGGAAGCTTCACGGCCTTGATCCCATCAATCTTGGATAGTTCGCGCAACGAACCGACGCCGGCAGTGTCATTGTCGAAGATGGCCAGAACGCCCCCGGC
>NZ_JBFUBG010000362.1:0-590 GCF_056405875.1 Rhizobium sp. P1_E6
GCTCCCACGCTTCTCCTGATCGGAGAAGTGCTCGGCGAAATAGTCAATCATCTCGGATGATCGCGAGCCTTTGCGGAAACGGCGGTTTTCTTCGAAATCGATCATCGGAGCCATGTGTATGAACTGCCCGTCGGCATACGTCTTGGAAATTTCTTCAGGATCCAGGCCGCCTGCACGCATCCCGGCCATAGTGTTCGCACCTTCAATGGCTGCGCCGATCATTACATCCGCCAGCTGCACGGCTGGACTGCGCTTGGAGTCCACCTGCATCACTTCTGTCAGTTTTAGCGGGAATTTCAGGCTGGCGATTTCGGTGGTCCGGAACTCGATCTCTTCGCTATGGTCAATAAATTTTTTGATCAGACCGTGATAGGTGAGGAGATTTTTGGACTGATCGTGTTCAACCCTGTATGAGCCGTCAGCCATCGCTTCCGTTCTGGATATGAGCGATTGCAACACAATCCAGGCTGCGTCGGTGTTGACGCCGGGGGTCGCGATCGCTTGCCAGCAATCCCGGGAAGCTTGTGCGAGCGGTCCTAGAATTTCCTCGAGCTGGCGCCAGTCGATGTTTCTGGCAGCCGAGACAAGCC
>NZ_JBFUBG010000363.1:0-584 GCF_056405875.1 Rhizobium sp. P1_E6
TTTCAGCCCAGGTTTTGACCCAGACCTTGTGATTTTCTTTGTCGAGAAAGAGGCCAACCGGGCGGTCCTTCTGCGTCACCCGCTCCTTCACGAAATCATCGTATTCCGTCGTGACCAGATAGAAGTTCCACGTCGTAGATGTTGTCGCGAAGTCGGGCTGCTGGATGAGGGCGCGGACATAGTCTTCTAGCTGATCAAGCTCCTTGCGCGTGACTGTCAGCGAAGGACGCTTGAGCTCGACGAGAAAAAACTCTTTGTGACCGGGCTGAGAAGTCGGCACTGTTCGTCCCATAAATGAGTCGATCCGTCCGATTTTTCCGTCGGGTTTTCGCCCCTTAGCGTTTCGCGACCGAGATTTCCCGATTTCCTCCGAAACTCGGGCCATGATCTTCGTCAGGCCGGACTCCTGCATCGTGAAGTGAAAATTCTCTCCGAAGATCCAGGTGTTGTCGCCAACGAGAACATCAAGCTCGCCGCGCTCTCTGATGGTGGATCGGTGCTTCGGATCAAAAACCATCTGGCGGAGCATCTCGAGCGTCACTACCCGTTCTGCGATGAGGCTTGAAGCGGAAATAATGTGTGAG
>NZ_JBFUBG010000364.1:0-583 GCF_056405875.1 Rhizobium sp. P1_E6
TTCCTATCCAGGAGGAATATCATGAGGCAGATCGAACTCTAAGCGCATAAGCGCGAGTTCATGCTTTCGCTTGTGCGCCAAGCCCGAACTTCATCGAGCATTTGGAGCACTTATGCGAGTTATCGCGACCACGCCGTTCGTCGGCGGAGATGTCTTTGACGTGAATTCCGAGATCGGCGGAACTTTCACAGTTTCTATTATTGAGGAATTTGGTAACGACTCTGTCCTCGTCCGTATTCTGTACGGCGAAATCACGGAATACGGCTGGAAATCTTTCGGTCTGTTTGACGGAAAAACTTTCCACACTAACAGAGAGCGTCTTACCAATAGGCGCACTTTGCGCTGAATTTCCTCTGGCCATCCCTCAAACCACGGGGATGGCCGCTTYTGGCCGAAAACAACCTTGTGTTGTAGAACGCCTTTCGTTCCTAGCGTCTTCCAACTGTCATTTTCGGAGAGCATTCTGCAATCTGCAGCAATTGATCGTGGCCAAGCCGGTAGGTCGGCCAGGAGGCTCAATGGTGCAGACACCTGACAGGATGCGTTCCAAGGGAATTAATTCCGCTTAATCAAGCTGGTCGAC
>NZ_JBFUBG010000365.1:0-574 GCF_056405875.1 Rhizobium sp. P1_E6
CAGGATGCCAGTGCCGATCAGCACGCCGCGATCATGGCAATCCACCGGGCTGGGTCTCGCGTCCGATTGCTCGGAGACTCGATGCAGATCATTTACGGCGGCGCGGGTGCCCAAACTTCAGCAGCAGTAAAGCGGTGGGAAGGCCTCAAAAGCGAAGGAGGGTGGGGGAATTTGGCAAACCCCCATCGATGGCGCTCGGGCTCAATGGAGCTTGGCGAATGGGTGCTTGCAGCGCGAGAGGCACTTGCCTCCGGCAAAGCGATAAACCTCGCCGGAAAGTTACCAAGCGGTCTGACGGTGCTGCATGCCACAAATTCGGCGCGGGTCGCCCATAAGGCCATCGCCATGACCGCTGACGATCGCCGCCAGGTGTCGGCGATCGCTCGGAAATCTTCGCAGCTATTCGTACTCACAGTCGGGAATGAGCGTGTCGATCACTTGAACGCGTTTTTCAATCGTTCAGTTCGGATTTGGGAAGGGCATGGACGTGAGGCCCTTTCTTCGCTGGTCAAGTCAATCGAAAATAGCTCGGGCTCGCCATCCGGCATTGTCGAAGCCCTGCTCTCGTTTGTCG
>NZ_JBFUBG010000366.1:0-572 GCF_056405875.1 Rhizobium sp. P1_E6
GCCGAACCTCCGCTTCAGGAGGCACTGAGCATCAGACGCGAAGCGTTGAAGACAGATCATCCAGACATCGCAGCGAGTTTGAACAACCTCGGTACCCTCTTGTACCGAAAGGGTGAATATGGGCAAGCTGATGGACTATTTCGCGAGGCCATCGCCATCGATATCGCGACCTATGGCGAAGGTGACGCGCAGGTCTTGCTAGACCTCAATAACCTCGCCGAAAATCTGCGTTCGATGGGCCGCCCTGATGATGCCCTCGAAATTCAAATGAAGGTATTGGCGGGCCGAGAAAGGCAATCGGCGAGCAATGGTTCGGACGAATCGGCGTCCTACGATCTCGCCCTTTCGAACGCCAACGTCGCCAACCTTCTAAGCGATCTCGGAAGAGACGCTGAAGCGCTGTCTTACTATCTTAAAGCGCTCGCGCTTGATGAAAAACGGGCCAAGGGCAGACCCTCTGCCGACGTCGCCATGGACCTCAACAGCCTCGGCGATTTGATGAGGGAGGCTGGCAAGCCGGAGGAATCGGAGGCGTTCCTAGAGCGCGGCATACAGATCGCCGAGAATTTGGG
>NZ_JBFUBG010000367.1:0-568 GCF_056405875.1 Rhizobium sp. P1_E6
TCGTCACCGCAGAGGAACTCGGCGGCGCAAGGACGCACACCACGAAATCGTCGGTCGCTGACGGCGCCTTCGAAAACGATGTCGAGGCTCTGGAGCAGATCCGGCTACTTTTCGATTTCCTGCCGCTCAATAATCGCGAACCGGCGCCGACCCGTCCGTTCTTCGATGATCCGGCACGCCTCGAGCAACGCCTCGACACCCTCATCCCTGACTCGTCGAACAAGCCCTATGACATGCGCGAACTGATCGTCGCTATCGCGGATGAAGGCGCGTTTTTCGAGATCCAGGAAGCATTCGCGAAAAACATCATCACCGGCTTCATGCGCATCGAAGGGCAATCGGTCGGTGTCGTTGCAAACCAGCCCATGGTGCTTGCCGGCTGTCTCGACATTGATTCCTCACGGAAGGCCGCGCGGTTCGTGCGCTTCTGTGATGCGTTCAACATTCCGATCCTCACGCTTGTGGACGTTCCAGGTTTTCTTCCCGGCACGTCGCAGGAATATGATGGGGTCATCAAGCATGGCGCAAAGCTCCTGTTTGCCTATAGCCAGGCGACCGTGCCGATGGT
>NZ_JBFUBG010000368.1:0-563 GCF_056405875.1 Rhizobium sp. P1_E6
GCGATACGCTGGTGTTTCCGATCTACCTGCCAGAGCATTTTCGCGCCCCGTTCGTTGATCCACTGTCAGCAACGGGTCCGGCAGTCCTCGAGATTTTCGACCATTGCGATCGCTACAATGGCCAAACCTTGCCAATCATCGGCGACCTCATCTCACCGGCTGAGATCGTCGAGACGTTCAGCCGCGTCACAGGGCGCAAGGCTGCATACGCTTCGGCCTACGGAGCGACCGCGTTTCGAAAGCACTTTCCGCAGTTCAGTCCCGAATTCGTGGACGAAACCATGGAAATGGCCGAATACGCCGTCGAATACGGATATTTCCGTTCTGATCGTGACGTCGAATGGAGCAGGAGGATCAACCCTGACAGCCTCAACTGGGAAGATTTCTTGAAGAGCACGGGATGGGCGGGGCAACGAAAGGGCTTCGGTCTCTAGCCCTGCTCTCTGCTGCCGGCCTCAAGAACATGCCTRGCAGAAGCGCTGGATGCGGCGGCAGGCCTCTTCCAGAAGATCTTCCGACGTCGCATAGGAGATGCGGAAGTTCGGGCCGAGGCCGAAGGCCGA
>NZ_JBFUBG010000369.1:0-558 GCF_056405875.1 Rhizobium sp. P1_E6
GATGAAGGGTGAATTCCATGATATGTGCGTTTCGAAGAAGTGGAAATTTGTCGAGCGCCAAATTATCGAAATCGGCTTCACTGTGATATCCGATCTCATTGTAAATAAACTGGATCTCCTTTGATGGAACCATTCTTATGAGTTTCCGACCGGCGATTTGCGCCATATAAACGTTGCCCAGATCTCGATGCATTGGCGTTGAGCTGCGGGCGGGCCCCAACCAAAAAAATACTCTTCCATGAGCGTCGTGAGGACTGAGATAGCGCTCATCGAAAACGACATCGTTCAACAACGGCTTGAAGCTTGCGCGATCGAGTAGTCTGTCATGGGCAATCAGGTAAGGTGGGTTTACGCCTTCCGGCACATTTTGGATGAGCTTTATGTAATCGCCGAGCGTACCTTTCACTGTGTGGTCCACGAATGAATCGCGATGGTCATCGGCGGAACGGCCGTTTTGATAAACAATCGGCTCTTCCCCGTAGTTCTCGATGAGAAATTCCAAACTCCATTTCTCGATAGCGGGCCATTTCGAGGTGACGTCAGTTAAAACAACAGGGC
>NZ_JBFUBG010000370.1:0-544 GCF_056405875.1 Rhizobium sp. P1_E6
ATGTAATCACATCCATCATTCAACGGGGCGCACAAGTTCGCTCGATCGACGACAAAAAGCTTGCAGTTAAGGACGATGATCCCCATGCCGCCCAAGAGCCCTACGAAGACGTACCTGTCTTATGCCAGCCGCGAAAAGCAGATCGTGGAAAAGGCGATCGACTATTTCTCCGAGAACGGCTTCCAAGCCAGCACGCGAGAGATTGCCAAGCACATTGGGGTAACGCAGCCTCTGCTGTATCGCTATTTCAAGACAAAAAACGAGCTTATCGAGCGCGTCTTCAATGAAGTGTTCCTGACGCGATGGAAGGGTGAATGGCAGGTAGAGCTGCAAAATCGCGCCATTCCATTTCGAGAAAGGCTCAAATCATACTTGATCGACTATTGCGACAGCATCCTCCATAGACAATGGATCAGGATCTTTCTATTAGGTGCGCTGAACGACCAGTCCATCAACAGACGCTATATTTCTATGCTTCAGGAACGAACCTTTCCGATCATCTTGAACGAATTTTATCATTCCATCGGCGTGACCAATACCGACG
>NZ_JBFUBG010000371.1:0-543 GCF_056405875.1 Rhizobium sp. P1_E6
CAATAACCCGACCAATTTAAGAGGCGTGTTCATGAAATTCTTTTCAAACGGGCTCTGGGCTCGATTTTTACGTCCGCTGCTCGTCTGCAGCATGGTGACCGTGGCGTTCGGATCGGCAGCCAATGCGCGCTTCATCTCGCCGGATGATTGGGACCCTACAAAGCCGGGCGTGGGCACCCATCGATATGTCTACGCTGAGAACGATCCGATCAATAGGTCAGACCCTACGGGACATATTGCACCTGTGGTCGTAGCTGTTGGATGGTGCGTGGGAGGGGGCTGCGAAGCAACAATCAGTGCAATATTGGGGGCGGCATTTGGAACCGCAGTCGGAGTTTCCATCTTCGGAAACCCAATTTCTCACGATCAAAACCTCCCCACTATTACTGAAAACCGACGCCCGGGGGAAGTTGAGCATGGCGTATTTGGCGAAGAATATACCACCAAGGGCAAGATGCACGGCGATATCCCCGAGGTCACAGCAGCAGACTTGGCAGGTTTGTCTGACAAAGATCTTGAAAAACATATGAACGATGTCAATGG
>NZ_JBFUBG010000372.1:0-535 GCF_056405875.1 Rhizobium sp. P1_E6
GGTACTGAACTCTCTTGCCAATCCTGTCTGATCCTTCGTTCACCAGACCAGTTCTTACGCCTTCGTGCGTGACCAGGATGACAGTTGTAAATCTGCTGCCGATAACGAAACCGAGCCAACCCTGGCCATCGTCGAGGGATTGCTGGATCGCCGAAAATGTCAACCGAGGCGGATGAATCAAAGCAATGAGTTGCGGTGAGAGCGACTGTAGCTGCGCTTCGATCTTGGTCTGAATTTGACTGGAGGTTTCGCTGGCTTGGCTCACGTCAGGAGTCGAACCGGCTGCTTCGTCAGCTTCTCGCTTGGCCGCAATCTCTCGCCTCTCGCTTAGATCCGACAGATTGCGTAACAGCGATGTGGTGCGAGGGTCGGACGACAATAGCGCCGAAGCAGTACGTGCAGCGACAATCGCGGTTCCGGTCGATTGCGCGATTTGAAGCGCGGCGAGTGCATCGTCAACAACATCCAGCGCAAGATATCGGTCTTTGCGCGTGGCGCTTCGCGCAAGCGTTGAAAGGACCTTCTCAACCACTTC
>NZ_JBFUBG010000373.1:0-507 GCF_056405875.1 Rhizobium sp. P1_E6
CGTTCGATCGTGTCGATCGCCGGCAGAAGAGCTCCGCGTTCGCGAAACGCGGCGACAGTCGAACTGGCTATCGCAGCACCGTCGTCGGACATAGTCGCCGCTTGAATTGCCGCCAATAGCGCGGCGCGGCGATCTTGCAGCGTCGCGCTTCTCGTATCCAGATACACCATTAACCGCGCCATATGATCCCGACGGGTTTCTTCACGGCGTGCATAGAGGGCAAATTCGTCTGAAGCGGCGCCGATCTGATCAGCAACATATCTCAGCATGGCACGAGGCGGAGTTTCTTCTGCTCCAAGCACTCGACCCGGGTATCGCATTAGACATAGCTGGATGGCAAAGCCGAGCCGATTGTGATTACGTCTCCGCAGTTCGATCTCCAGGAGATCCGCCAATGACAACGAATAGTGTCGGATTAAGCTGTCCTCGTCGACTGGGATATCGACAAGCTTCCGGCGATCTTGATCTTTGAGAAGCTTGCGCTTTGCCATCGCCCGACTCCATTCA